>NZ_FLUY01000916.1 GCF_900092655.1 Candidatus Thiosymbion oneisti | reverse complement strand
CGTGGGAGCAGACTTGTCCCGACGGAGGAGGGATCTTGACGCTCCAGCGTCGATTAAGCGCCTCGGTAGGCTAACCGTCAACGCCTATTAGCACAGAGGAGCTAAGTCCGCTGGAGCGGACCAGACGGCGTTCCCACGCTGGAGCGTGGGAACGAGCACGAATTTACAAATTTTATGCCCTAAAATCAGTATCTTAATTTTTAGACAGCCTCTAAGGCTATATCGGGTCAGCTGTGTCTTCGGCCAGGGACCATAGGCTCGACGGTGTTGCCGAAACTCACGTCCAGTAGGGTCGCTATCTGTCCTGATGCAAGCAGCTTACGGCACTCCAGATAACGTTTTTTACCGCTCGTAGTCCGCGGAATAATCCGTTTTCTTCCCACCAGGACCCTCGACAAAGGAGGTTCGATGGCTGCCAGTTGTGGCAATATCCCCTCGATACGCGCTTTCCGGGTATTCGGACCGCCATCGACGAACATGACGACATCCGTTGCGTTCTCGCGATTGATGTCGGCCTCGAATACTGCGAACTGGTCGGCTGGTGCACCAACGATGGCGGCCACGCGTTCTTCCATATCCGCGCAGGAATAATTGACGCCATTGTGGACGATAATGCCCTTCATGCGGTCGATGATATAGAGTTCACCCTCGTATATCAGACCCAGGTCCCCAGTGTGCACATATCCGCCTTCGAAGGCCAGCGGGGTTGGACGGTCTGGGAGCAGGTGGCCCAAGGCAATCGAGGGACCTGATACGACGATCTCCCCGAGCCTGTTTTCTTCTAGGGATTTTCCTGAAGGGTCCCGAATCTCGATGCGAGTCCCGGCGATTGGTCGCCCCACGGATACGATCTCCAGATACTTGCTTTCCGCATCCTCTGCTGGGGTGGTTGCAGCGGCGATTTCGGCTGGGGCACCGACGGCAACTGCTCCGCGGTCGATCGACAGAAACCCGAGGGGATCGGCCGGTGAACGGACCGTGCTTGCAAGTGTCGTCTCCGCCATCCCGTAACAAGGAAGAAAGGCATCAGGGTCAAATCCCAAGGGACGAAACTTATCGGCAAAAGCCATCAGGGTACGCCGCCGAATCGGTTCCGCACCGCAAAAGAGCACTTTCAGTGATGACAGATCGTAGTGGTTCGCTACCGAATTCGACAGGGTTTTGACGCAGTAATCGAGACCGAAATTGGCGCTGACTGCCAGCGTGCAACGGAATCTGCTTATGGCCTCCAGCCAGCGTTCCGGTCTGCGGAGAAAATCTTGGGGGGCCAACATCGCCAAACGATAACCATGCATGAAACAAAATAACTCGGCCCCCACTAAGCCCATATCGTGATAAAGCGGTAGCCAACTGATACCGGTTTCGCCTTCACCGAGCAGACCCGCCTGCCTGATCCCTCGGGTGTTGACGAAGACATTGGCGTCGCTGATAGCGAGCAGCTTGCCGGGACCGGTGGAGCCGCTGGTCATTTGCAGGAAGGCGACAGCGGACGAAAGAAGACCACAGCGACGACGCAGGATGTGGGACTGGTCATCCAGTTCCTTAAGGTCGGGAGAACAGAAAATGGGCGCGAAATGCCGCTCATTTTCCAACGCGAGCCTGATCTCCGGGCGTTCTTCGGCTACCAGCAGTCCCCCATCCAGCACCTTTGACACCTGGTGCACCCGCTCACCCCAGGCCTCCGCCCCCTTGAACGCCCCTGGGGTGGGAATAATCAGGGGCTTGGCCGCGGCAGCAATCGCCGTATAGAAGGCCCCGAGGGTAAATCTTGGCGAGCCGGCGGCGATGAGCATGACCTTGCCGCGCGGTAGCCCGCGCGCCTGCAGTCGCTCCCCCCGTTCCAGGGCCTTGGTCGCCAGGGTCCGGTGGCTTTCCCAAGCGAACCCTTGGGTACGGGGATCGAAAAACCAATGGCCGCTCGTGTCACCTGATTCGAGATAGGCGTACAACCGCTCCGCCAGAGTTGCCATCTATCAGGTTCGCTCAGCGTGACGGGGCATTCGTTTCCTGTCGATAGCGTTCGCGCAACGCATCCGGAATCTTGCCCGGGCGGCCCTTGCCGATGTCCAGCAACAGGCCTTTCTGTACCGCCTCGGCAGCGACCTTGCCGTTGGTTTGGTGGGTAAACCGAGCCGTCAATTCCCAGCTCGAACGCCCCAGGTCGGTGAGCCACATGGCACCGCGGATAGGATCGAACAGACGCACCGGATATTTATACTCGATGGTCGTGGAAAGGATAGTGGGCGCAAGCCCGCGTTCCATCAGTTCGGGTAGGGGCAGAAAGCGCCGCAGCATCTCCAGACGCAGGTCCTCGAGCCACCGCACATAGACGATATTGCTGACGACTCCCGCGAAATCGATGTCATAGGTACGTGGGGTCAGATCCAGCAGGGTTTCCAGGGGATGGATAGCTAAGGGTTGTGCTTGTTCGGACATTGATATTTGGTTGCCGTTGAAGAGCTAAAACAGCACGGATCGTTCAGGGAATCCATGCGCCAAGGGGAAATCGGGACCTCGGACATCGGAGAGCTTCACGCCGCTGACCCATGGGTATGCATGGTGCGTAGCATGGTGATAAGCGATGTTATAGGCATAAGGACCGATGGACCAATAGATCGCCCGGTTCAGCAGCGTAAGACGCGGCTTCAGGTTCCAGATGCTACGGGGTTTTCCCGTAGCGTCCGTATGTGATTCATAAGAGAAGACGAGAAAGCTCAGGGCAAATGCAAGCTTGGTGGGAAGCAGGAACAGAAGGAGGTAATTCTCGACGCCAACCAGCGCTACATAGCCTGCCAATACGAGCATTCGCCCAGTATGCAACAACCAAAAATCACGGGAAAGAATGCCGTGTTTCATACAGTATAAAAACCAATATTCCGGGGCCAAGGCCAGGCGCCACAGGGCGTTGTGCTTGCCGTCCCGAATCATCCGGAAATCCGGGTCGCGGTCGGAATTATCGTATGCGTGATGGCGGAGGTGCAATTCCCGGTATTCGTCAAATCCTATCGTCAATGGGGTATAGACATGCAAGTTCAGCCTTAGCAGTAGATTCCCCCCAAGTTTCGAGGGAGGCTCATGGAACAATTCGTGATTCATACCGACGATCCGGATCGTCAAGGGAATGTTGACCAAAAAGATGGCCCAGGCGGGTACCGAGGTGATTTCCGGTATCAGGCACAGTAGCACCGACATCACGGAGAGTAAGGGTACCGCGTAGGTCATCCATCGGATTTCCCGTGTTGTCCTACGGTATGCATTATGGTTTTGATTCATTCTGTTGGTCCTGGCTCTGCCCTTTACCGGATTCCACCTGTACGGCAATGCCATTAAGTTAAGCGTTACCGGTCGCCAAACAAAAGGAGAAACGACGCATCACGCAAATCCGCGCGAAATTGTCATCCCGAACCGAAGGGAGGGATCTTGTTCGCGCCGATTCGCGCGCGTCGTCGTTTTCGCTTCCGCATCCTGATCGACTACGACCAGCGGTCAGCAGCTAACTTAATAGCATTGGCCTGTACGGGGGGAGTCAATCTCTTGATGCAGGTGTCGGCTGTATTCCTGTCTGTGAATCCCGCAGGGCGAAGTTCGCGGCTATGTCGTTTTCGAGGCGAAACAGACCGGTCGCTGTAACCAGTAATTCCCCTTCCTGATTAAAGATGTTACCCAACACCACACCAAAGTCCCCTTCGAACGACTCCAGCTGCGCTTGCAGGTAATGATTTTCTCCCGTCGGAACGGGTGAAATATAAGTGATACGCAATCTCTGGGTGATTGCATGCGTGGCTTGGTCGGCCACGACAGCGTAGCCCATGACCTCATCCAACAACATGGCAGAAACGCCGCCGTGCACGATCCCTGGGTGTCCCTGATATTCATGTGGAGCCAGAAAGTCTGCCCTGACGCCGTCACCGTATCGGTAGATGCCCCCGACCACTACGCCGGCATCCGGCGGTGGTGGACGCAGACAACGGGCGATGGGGCTCAATGCGGAATGCTCTCCACTCATATCATGGCACTCGTCTTTTGGTAGAAGTGACGAATGAACCGCTTGATTTCAGTCTTCGTCTTCAGCGGTACCCCGGTCAGTTGACCGAACATATGGCAGATGCGATTGTCGACTACCTCCGGACTGGAATAGGTAATGGTCGTATCCGTCAAGCCCGCTTGGTTGTTGGTGTGGTTGAAGAAATAACCCGCGGGGTGCTTGTTCTCGGTCTCACTGTTTAACCACACGTACAACATCTCAAGGGCCCGCTGTCGTTCGAGATCAGGATCAGCGGAACCCTCGATGTATTTTTTCGCATAAGTGTAAAACCCGGCCGCATGACGTGATTCATCCGCGGAGAGCTTCATGCATATATCCTTCAGGACGGGTTCATCCACCGCTGCTGCCAGGTCGAGATACCAAGATGCGGCGCGCATTTCCGAGATGATATTCATGCTCAGCGTGCCCACGCGCGACTGGCCGAGCGGGTAAATCTCCCGCCGTTCGGCCATCTCGGAGGCGTCGAAATACACGTCGAAGTGGGACAACCAACGCATCAGGATATGAGGATGACGGGTCTCCTCGTACAGCCAAACAGTTACCCACTGAGTGAAGTCCATATCATCCGAAAACTCCCGGAAAAAGTTCATTGCACCGGGGAATGTGGTGAATTCGACATTAACCACGCTCTTTACGTGTTCGAGCAATTGTGGTGTGGTCCTATCCCTGGCAATTCGGCTCCATGCGATTTCGTCGAATTTCCAGCGAATGGTCTCCGCCTGGTAATAGAGATCAAAAAAGCGAAAATCCTGCAGCATGCTTCCAATGACACCTTTGCTTGCCGTCCGGTTACTGATTACACTCTTTTGAGCCAATGACATCTTGAGTTCTCCTATGGAAGTTAAACCTGAGAAGCTGTCCGGTTAAAACGGATCCTCGCGTCCTGTTGCGTTACGCCGCGTTCGGCGGTGTGCCGGTCCGGGTGCGGTCCGGGGTTATTTGGCGTTGGTTGTGGGAAAAGATCCCTCCTGCGTCGGGACCAGTCCGGCGTGTTGGGTTAGGGTGCGTTCAGCCCTGTCACTGTGCTTCGGGATCGAACCGCGCGCCTAACCCAACCTACACTTAACGCGAGGCCATGCGTGCAGGCCGCGCGGGGGGTCATGTGGGTGTAGGTTGCGTTAAGACGCCGGCACCGGCCTGGCCGTCGATCAACGAGCCGTTGGGCGTCGAACACAACCCGTCAAACCCTGTCGGCTGGCTCCCCAGGCTCCAGCGTCGATTAAGCGCCTCGGTAGGCTAACCGCCAACGCCGATCAGCACAGAAGAGCCGCGTCCGCTGGAGC
>NZ_FLUY01000913.1 GCF_900092655.1 Candidatus Thiosymbion oneisti | reverse complement strand
CTGAAATACCTGTTTTTCCCTTGCATAACATAACCTTAGCATGCGGTTGCAGAGGCTAAAGTTATCTAGACCCTATCCTAATCTGGGCGAGACATCTGTTTAATTGCATGTGGCAAGAAAAGTATTTTCTTGTTAGCCGATGAGATTATTTTCTGCTTCATGCGTTCATATCTTATTGTTTTGCCTAACGGCTTGGCTCAGGCGCCCAATGCCGCGTGGCACTGAGCTTGAAAGTTGCTGAGGAGCTGGACCGTGGTATTGGGTCGCTTGCAGCCGAATGTTAGGCGAATGAGCTATAAAAAGCGATCCATCAATTGAGCCTGGCCCCTTTTCCGAGCCCAATTGGCACCAGACCGCTACGGCAATCGCCAAAAATGTACTTTGGACGCTTTTTTGAAGTAGTTGCGCATGAGACAAGTCTCAGATAAGCAAAAACTCCAATTCCACAAATCCACATGTCCAGTGGCATTCGACCAACCAGAAATCTCGAACGCAATAACGCCCCTGCCCAACTGAGATGGTCCGGCTACCTTCCCGCGCGCAATGTCTTGCTCAAAGCTACCGTCTTCCAGAACGACTTCAGGTTTGCCATACCTTCTTGTGAAATATGGAACGAACTCACGAACACGGAAACCATACCAAAGCTTGTCGGAACCGGTTATTGTGTTCATCGTAGGCGTACGGCGAATTTTATGTTGTGCACCGGAGTAATTTAAGGCTCGTGAAAGCCGGATAACACACGTATTAGTGATCCACGCTGCATCCACCTTACCGCCGATCAATTTCTTGACTTCGGCAGCAGTGCCTTTTGGATAAGCCTTCTGCATCACTTCAAAAGAAGGTCGAGATGCAATCATAAACCAGTCCCCTGTAAAGCTGCCTAGTTGCCAAAAAACACCTCTTGGACGCAGTCCGCAAAATATGTAGAACTGCGAGCCGTTGTCACAGCATCATTGTACAGACGTTCGATTTCTTCTGGAGATAGATTTGAGTTCTCCACTACAATCCAAGCCTGTTGGTCGAAAATTTTAGACAGATTTTTGTAGTCAAAATCCGTTTGCTCATTTGTTTTTTCGGCTCGCCTGAGTAAATTACCCATGCACACAAGAATCATGTAGGCTTCTCTGCCATACGCATGATCGGATGGACGCTTCGTTTGCCCCATGCCAGTGGACACGGTTATGGCCACAGCTGGAGCTAGGACGGCTAAACCTAGGAACCACTGCCGGTGTTTTAGTCGTATCATGATAAAAAACAGGAAGTTGACGGATAGATTAGAATTGTACCAGCTTTGGCTGTCAAAAATATGAAGTTGATATGGACCCCATATCAAGGACAAATTTTCCGCAATCAAAGCCCGGTAGGTTGAGGTGAGCTTGCGAACCCCAACAGATTGTTGTATTGAGCCAAAGATGTTGGGGTTCGTTCCTCACCCCAACCTATGCGGGCTTTTTTTGGGGCTAGCTAAAGCTTTCAATTTTCTCTTTGCACAGATTTTTGGTTAGCTCTTTCAGTTGACTTACGCGCCCAGCCAGCCATTTCAATTGCTCATTTGTAATTGAGTAGCTTGGTTTATAGCGAGCATCTACGTAAGCCTTACGCAACAACTTGAAAAGTTCTTTTTCTTCTTCAGCAGCTTTGGGGAACACTGACAAGAAGCGAGGATCAATACTGGCGACACGTTGGCCTAATTTTTCAATATCGTGCGTGCTTGGCTTGTAACGGGTAAAAACCAGCAATATTGCACCATAAAGCCTTTCTACCATTTGGTGTAGATTGAACGCAGCCTCATTATAATCTTCCTCACTGATACAGAAGTTGTATATTTTTTCGAGCCTACACGCTTTTCCATACCAATATTCAAAATCAGCCTCAGCCAACTTCCTTCTTTCTGAAATGGGTATCTCAATAGGCTCTGCAAGCTCAAATTTCCCTGAGTCATGCAAAAGAATACCTTCTCGCACAATATCAATATAAAAATACTGGCTTTTCCGTAGGCGACGATTTACAAACTGGATATCTTCGGCAATTAGGCTGATTGGAGTTCGGTGAATGGTTTTGGCTAATTTTTGAGCTAGTTGACTGTTTTGCTCAACTTTACTAGCTTGGCGGAGTGTCTCGGTAATAATCAGAAGATCGAAGTCGCTTTGATAACGATAGAGAAGCGTTTCCGGGTCAAGATCTTCTACCCAGTCGCCACGGGCATAACTACCAAACAATATGAGCATATCAAGATCAATTTCTTCACTTATGATCTCGACAGCTCTTTGTAATTCCTGCTGTTTTTGTTCAGGCAGGTGTTCAAGGGAGGTTTTCATTCTCTTATGATAATCCCTTCGTCTCTTTAATGCCTGGTTGAAGAATACAAGTTAGCCGCCAGACGTAGAACGCCTAACGTCCCCCATAAGCCGAGCCATACTGCGCCATGAAAATGTTTCAGGATTGAGTTGAACTCGATGCGCAGTATGGCGTCAGCTTGATGGGCGTGTTAGGCGACTTTTTCATTGGCTAGAAACTTAATTGAGCCTGGCCCCTTTCCTACTTTTCTACTCCGGCTTTAACGATCAAATCCTAAAGCAAAATCAAGTGCTGCCTGAAGCTGTTTCATTTTGATTAAACTTAATTTTGTGATAAATGAGCCGATCTTGGCCTTTGACACTGTTTGAATATGATCGAGATTTATAGCGCAATTATTTTTCATCCCATCTTTTCTGTTTAAAATAACTTCTGACGGAATATCTCGTATCGTTGAAGTTACAGGAGCTACAGTTATTTCGCCAAGAAACTCAATAGCAGAATCTCTTGTGAGTATAACAACAGGTCTTTTTTTATCTGGACTTTGAAATTTATACCATCTGACTTCACCACGCTTCATTATCGCACCATACTTGTTCATTTTCTAAGTCGCTAAATTCTCCTGGTGTTACAGGGTACTTCAAATATCCCTTTCCGTGCTTTTTCTCCAAATCCTCCACTTTAGTATCGACCAATTCAATATTCATCAATACATATTCCTTCTGAATATTTTTTAGTTGGTCAAGCATGGGAATAAAAAATCCATCTTTAACTTTTTTTGCTTCGACAAGCATATGTACCTCTCTTTGTTGGCTCGCACTTCCTCGAAGATTCTAGGATGCAGCGACCTTTAGCCGGTTCACCACCTAACAGGTAGTAGACGGCGAATCGCCGTGTTTAAGTACGGCGAAACGCCTTATATACCACAGCTATTGCTTCTTTTTCAAATTCATGAATATCTCCATCAACGCACCTGGGAGCCTGTCTGACTTACGGGAAAAAGGGGGATACCTCAGGGTCTGTCCCCTATTCTCTCCTCGTTATGAGTTTATTGTATTTACTCAATTTGAACATAACGGTGGCATAACCCAATGCCATTAAGTTAAGTTTTGTAGGTCGGGTTAGGCGCGCCTTGCGATGCGGGCGTGGACAACCGAGGCTGAA
>NZ_FLUY01001650.1 GCF_900092655.1 Candidatus Thiosymbion oneisti | reverse complement strand
CCCCCGTCGCTGAGGTTCGATGCGGTCGCGCCGCTTTGCCGGCGCACTCCAAAGCAGTCCGGAATCCATAAAGAGCCTA
>NZ_FLUY01000181.1 GCF_900092655.1 Candidatus Thiosymbion oneisti | reverse complement strand
TAAAGCACCATGCCTCTTTCAAACTGGAAGTTTATCCGCCTGAAGGCGGAGGTTTCCACCATCAGAAGGACTATGAAGGGATTCAACTTGGAGAGAAAAAGGGTAAAGAAGAGGGATTAAAAGAAGGAGAGAAGAAAGGTAAGATCGAAGTAGCAAAGGCAATGAAGCAAAAAAAGATCAATATGACGATCATTGCTGAAACTTCAGGGCTTTCAATTGAAGAGGTTAAAGAGCTATAAGGATAGCTATCGGAGAGTTGATTGAAGCCCGCGTAGGTCGGGTAAGGCGCGCCTGTGGTGGCCGCGTCGGCCGCGGTGGTTGGCGCGCCGTTACCCGACGCAAGATAGCGGACTACGCCGTGTTGGGTGGCGATCACCACCTGACGGCGGGTAACGAGGCACCCAATCACAGTGGCCAACTCGGCCACGAAGTGTGCCTCTTACCCGCCCTACGCGGACTCCGACAGGTAAGTCTATGTCATATAGTGATTTCACATTAAAAAGAGTCAAGGAAGAACTCAATGTAAATGTGATTGAAGATAGAGATTTGTTTTCCTATATACAAGAAATCCAAATTAGTGATTATTTGTTGACCACCTTAAAATACAATGTGCCACTTGCTATGGCTGTTGGAACTGAAAAGATTCGTTCAGAGCTGATAATTGCAAACGTGTTGCTGGAAGTTAGGAGGATACTAGATATTCAACCACTACCAGCTGAAGCTGGTAGATTGTGCCGCTAAAGCGGCTCGGCGGACTAAACCGCCGACTGAAGAGA
>NZ_FLUY01000772.1 GCF_900092655.1 Candidatus Thiosymbion oneisti | reverse complement strand
TCTCGGAAACTCGTAGCCGCTGCTGCATGGGCCTGATGTGCTTGATTTTCATGAGGATTCAGCTCAATTGAGAACGCC
>NZ_FLUY01000912.1 GCF_900092655.1 Candidatus Thiosymbion oneisti | reverse complement strand
CCTGCACGCCATTCATGCCATGCTCAAGAACCGAACCCCCTTCGACAGCAGCCGCTTCTTTACCCCAACCGAAACCGTTGCCTGATAAATCTAATTTATGCGTCGGAGTGAATTTTTGGGGATCAGGAGGCAAATTGGACTTGCACTGGAATAGAGTATCTACATGGTGCGAGCCCCATCTCAGGGGGCAGTTGTCAGTTATCAGGGGACCTCCCCTGCCCCCTGACGCTACTCGACCAGGGCCACGGCCTTGACTTGGGCATAGACCCGCTTGCCGGGGGTCAGCTGCAAGCGCTCGGCCGATTTGCGGGTGATCCCGGCCAGCAAGGGGGTACCGGCGAGGTCCAGGCGCACCAGCGTCCGGGCCGCGTCGTTTTCCGCCAGCCCTGCGACCAGGGCCGGGAAGATATTGAGAATACTGGTGTCGGTCTGAGGTTGGAGGGTGATGCTCACATCGCGGGCCAGCACCCGCAGGCGCACCTTGTGGCCGATGGGCAGACCGATGCGGGCGACGCTGAAGCGGCCCCCGGAAAAGTCGAGATAACTCAGGTGATAGGCCGGGTCGTGGGCCGTGATCTCCGCCTCGATGATGGCGTCGGCCTCGGCGCCCAGATCACGGGCGAGGTCGAGGCGGGCCCGCAGATCGCCGAGGCGGCCGGAGGCGCGCACGCGCCCGGCCTCGAGCAGGACCAGATGGTCGGCGAGCCGCGCCACCTCGTCCGGGGCATGACTCACATAGAGTACCGGCATCGCCAGCTCGTCATGCAAGCGCTCCAGATAGGGCAGGATCTCCTGCTTGCTCTTACGGTCCAGGGAGGCCAGGGGCTCGTCCATCAGCAGCAGGCGCGGGCTGGTCAGCAGGGCGCGGGCGATGGCTACGCGCTGACGTTGCCCGCCGGACAGGCGATCCGGTCGCCGTTCCAACAGGTCCTGGATCCCCATCAGGTCGGCCACTTCATCGGGCCGCACGCGGCGCTCGCCGGGGGCGATGCGCGTGAGGCCGTATTCGAGGTTGCGCCGCACCGACAGGTGCCGGAACAGGCCTGCCTCCTGAAACACATAACCGATCGGCCGCCGATGGGGTCTTAGGAACAACCGCTTGGCGTCGTCCTGCCAGGTCTCGGCGCCGACGCGGAGTCGGCCGGCCATGCGCTGCAACCCCGCCACACAGCGCAGGATGGTGGTCTTGCCGCAACCCGAGGGACCGAACAAGGCGGTGATGCCCTGCATCGGGCACTCGAACCGCACAGCGAGCGAGAAGCCGCCGAGCGATCCCGCAAAGCGCGCCTGGATGTGCTCGTCTTCGCGCGTCACAGCTTAGTACGGCAGTATCGATAACATGGGCATCATGTTTGTCCGCAAACGAACGCGAATCAACGCAAATCGGTCACAAAAGATCACCCTATCTTTTTGTCCACAGATTATGCAGATTCTCAGCAGATTGCTTCTGCCTTTTCCTATACTCAATCATAATCTCGGCGGTTCCGCTTTTTGTCGCCAATGGATGCGAACCAATACAGATCGCCTGCAATCAGTTCATCATCATCGACGATTCTTGATCCATTTGCGTGCATTTGCGTTTATTTGCGGATAAATCTTCCGCAAAGAACCTACCGACTTGAGGTTATCGATGGTTGAGAGCATCCGTACCAGCCCGTCCGATGCGCCTTTCGAGCAGGAAGGTGGTCAGAATGACGACGAAGGAGAACGCAAGCATGCCCCCGGCCACCAGATGGGCCTGGGCCCATTGCAGGGTCTCCACATAGTCATAGATCGCGATCGACAAGACCTTGGTCTCACCGGGAATATTGCCGCCGATCATCAACACCACGCCGAACTCACCCACCGTGTGGGCAAAGCCCAGCACGGTGCCGGTCAGAAAGCCGGGGCGTGCCAGCGGGACGGCCACCGACCAGAAGGCGTCCCACGGTGAGGCCCGCAAGGTGGCAGCGACCTCGAGGGGGCGCTCTCCCAGTGCCTCGAAGGCATTGCGGATGGGTTGCACCACGAAGGGCAGCGAGTAGAGCACCGAGCCGATCACCAGGCCCTCGAACCTGAACGCCAGCGAGTGCCCGCCGAACCGGCCGGCCACCCATCCGCCCGGGCCGTTGGGCCCCAGTGCCACCAACAGATAGAAGCCCAACACCGTCGGCGGCAGGACCAGCGGCAGGGCCACCAGGGTAGCCACCACCTCCTTCCACAGCGACTTGGAGCGGGCCAACCACCAGGCAATCGGGGTACCCAGGATCAGCAGTACCAGGGTAGTGATCGAGGCCAAGGCCAGGGTCAGCCGGATCGGCGACCAGATCCCGGCTAGCTCAGGCACAGGATTCTCACGGAAGATTTAGCCGCAAATGAACGCGAATGAACGCAAATGAAGATCACTTCTTGGTAGTGGTAAATTTCTAGCTGATAACTGAATTGATGCGGTTCGCGTCTCCTCTCTGGCGCCATCCTGAAAGTCCTACCACGCTCACCGCATCCTACGGCCCTCGAACATAGGTCAGCGGCCGGTCAGTTGCCGGCACCATAGCCATACCGCATCTTCACCGCGGCGGCCGTCGGGTCTTTCAGGAAGGCTATGAACGCGTGGGCCGCCCGGTTATCCGCGCCGCGCCGCAGCAAGACCGCATCCTGGGCCAGCGGCGGGTGGAGACGATCCGGCACCAGCCAGCGTGACCCTTGATTATGCCGGGCAATCTGGGATAGGGCGACAAAACCGAGCTCGGCATTGCCGGTCTCCACGAATTGATAAGTCTGGCCGATGTTGTTGCCCCGCACTAAGCGAGGGGCAAGTCCGGCATAGACCCCCAGGGCTTTCATCACCGCCACCGCCGCCGCCCCATAAGGTGCGGTGACCGGATTGGTGATGGCGACCTTGGTAATACCAGGGTTGTGCAGCGTCGTCTCGTCCGTCACCAAAGACTCGTCCCTGCTGAACAGCACCAAGCGGCCCGTGGCATAGGTGAAGCGACTGTCCGCGACGGCCAGGCCCGCCGCGACCGCCTGCGCGGGTCGTACCTGATCGGCGGCGAGGAAGACCTCGAAGGGGGCACCCTGGGTGATCTGGGCGTAGAGCTGGCCGGTCGAGCCGAAGCTGTAGCTGGCCTCGTGTCCCGTGGCCTGCTTGAACAGGACACCGATCTCCTTGGCCGCCGCGGTGAAATTCGCGGCCACCGCAATCCTTACCTTTTGCGCCAATGCCGGTGGAGCAGCGATCGAAAGCATAAGCACCACTGCCAGCAGGCCGGTGCGAATGTGCAGGCCGGGTTCCGCGACGGGTGTCTTTTTCACGTCTTTTTCATGGGAAACGGCTGGTTAGCCCAATGCCATTAAGTTAAGTTTTGTAGGTCGGGTTAGGCGCGCCTTGCGATGCGGGCGTGGACAACCGAGGCTGAA
>NZ_FLUY01001733.1 GCF_900092655.1 Candidatus Thiosymbion oneisti | reverse complement strand
ACCAGTAGTTCCATAACCTCTCGGGCACGCAACAATGACCCAACTTTAGTTCCTATGCAATCATCCGGGACCCCACAGCTATCCTATTGCGGGCTTCGAGGAAAGCAATATGCTCTTTGCCACATGCCTGGATGAGATACGAAAAAAACGAGCAGAATACTCCAAACGCATAGCGAATCGGCAACGGCCTACTTTCATCCCCTCGAACATTGATTTCAACTTGTGTTTGGATAGGTTACGGGCAAAGAAAGCAGCGAAATCCCGAAAATAGCCTATGGAATAGAGGTAGTGGATAAATTCTAAATGCTGAAGTCTGCCAACCCCTCCCTCGTCATTCCGGCAGGGATTGCCGGAATCCA
>NZ_FLUY01000910.1 GCF_900092655.1 Candidatus Thiosymbion oneisti | reverse complement strand
CTTGTCTGCATCGGCTCTCTACAACCGACCAGGGGCGGCTTTGTTAGTTCTACTATTTACAGCGCACTACACTAGCGGTCGAGCCAGATCCAATCGGCAGACCTTTAT
>NZ_FLUY01000941.1 GCF_900092655.1 Candidatus Thiosymbion oneisti | reverse complement strand
GTTCCGGGGATGCGAGTCCGGCTGGGACCGCCGTCTTTCAGACGGCTTACGGACCCCATCACCAGCTGGCGGCAACGCTCAGAGCAGACGCCCT
>NZ_FLUY01000700.1 GCF_900092655.1 Candidatus Thiosymbion oneisti | reverse complement strand
CCGGGAGAGGGGTTGGGGAGAGGGGATCAAAAAGATGAATCGCGCTACTTTTTCACTTATAAGTTTACCACTACCTTGTCCGCTCTAGCGGACCGTGCTTCTTTGTGCGGACATGGGTTGGCTGGTGCTGCCTTACCTGGTCTTTGTCGACGCTGGAGCGTCAGGATTTGCTCCCACGCTGGAGCGTGGGAGCCAGATGATGAATGTGGAATGATGGATGTGGAATGATGGATGGTGAGCATATCCCGCGCTTGGGGGGGAAGACGGGTTTTCCTATAGGAAAATGCGGCTCGAACGCATTGCTTCCCAGTCCCACGGGGCAGACCCATTCATCACTCATCACTCATCACTCATCACTCATCCTTGGCCTGGTCCTGCTCCTGATGTCTACCCTGTGTGGGGCCAAGCCGTTCGAGGACGCCCAGTGCCAGGAGTGTCACGGCATCAAGGGCTATAGCGTCCCGACTGGGAAGCACGGGGAGACCAAGCAGGAGCCGCTGTTCGTCGCTACCGAGTCCTTCGCGGAGAGCGTACACGGGGCGCTGGCCTGTACCGATTGCCACCAGGACATCGAGGAACTGCCGCACCGGGAGGGTGGACTCGGCCGGGTGGACTGTGTCACCTGCCACGAGCAAGTCAAAGGCGATCAATGGATGCCCGCCGACCGCGCCGCCTGGTTGCGGCTCAAACCGCCGCAGCTGGTGGCCTTCACCCGCGACTATGCGCTGTCCGCCCATGCGGACGTATCGGTGCCGAACAACGCCGGTTGCGCGACCTGCCACACGGCGCACTATGTCTTCCCTGCGGACGATCCCCGCGCCAGTACCTATCGCCTGGAGTCGCCCGCCATGTGCGGTGCCTGCCACCAGCAAGCCTTGGGAGAGTATCAGGCGTCTCTGCACGGGGCGGCCCTGAAGCGGCCCTGGGTCGGCGATTCGGCTACCTGCAGCGATTGTCACAGCTCCCATAAGGTCACGGACTTGACCCAGCTGCCGGCCCATCGGATGGTCACCGAGCAGTGCGGCGAGTGCCATGCCGCCGAGCGCGACGGCTATATGGCCAGCCCCCACGGGCAGCTGGCCTGGCACGGTGACAAGGACGCCCCCAAGTGCGTGGACTGCCACGCCGGTCACGACATCGTCCGGGTATCGGATGCGGCCTCGCCGGTAAGCACGGAGCGTCGCGTCGAGACCTGCCGCAAGTGCCACGAGCGGGCCAATGCGCAGTTCGTCAAGTACCAACCCCATGGCACCACGCGTAACTTCGCCAAATACCCCGGCCTGTGGCTGCTGGGCAAGGGGATGGGCGCACTGATCGTGCTGGTCCTGGTCTTCTTCTACACCCATTCGGTGCTCTGGTGGTGGCGCGAAAAGCAGGAACGCCCGGTGATCTACCGCAAGGTCGATGGGCGCAGCTATCCCATGCGGATCAAGCGCGAGAAGCCCCGCAGTGGGGTGCACGTCCGCCGCTTTGCCTGGGGCTGGCGGGTCAACCACTGGCTGCTCGCCCTGTCCCTGATGTTGCTGGTCTTTACCGGCATGGTGGTCATGTATCCGAACACCGACTGGGCCCAGACCTTGGTGCCCCTCTTCGGCGGACCCGGACCCCTCAATACGATCCACCACTGGGCCGGCGTCGTCTTCCTGCTGACCGTCTTCGGGCATGCCGGGGTGGTCCTGGTGCGCACCCTCCGCGACCGGGAGTTCGCCTGGTTCGGCCCCGACTCCCTGCTGCCGCGCAGGCAGGACTGGGAGGACATGAAGGGGCAGTTCCGCTGGTACTTCGGCAGAGGCGAGCAGCCGCGTTTCGGGCGCTGGACCTACTGGGAGAAGTTCGACTACTGGGCCGTGTACTGGGGTGCTTTCATCATTGGCCTGTCGGGTCTCCTGCTCTGGTTCTCCGATGCGGTGGGCAGCGTCCTGCCCGGTTGGGTGTTCAATCTGGCCACGGTGGCCCATGGTCTGGAGGCCTTTCTGGCGGTCATGACCCTGTTCGTGGTCCACTTCTTCAACAACCACTTCCGGCCCGCCAAGTTCCCCTTGGATCCGGTGATGTTCACCGGCTCCTGGGACCTGGAGGAACTCAAAGAAGAACGCCCCGCCGAGTACGAGCGACTGCGGGCCTCCGGCGAGCTGGACAGACTGCTGGTCACGCCCCCGTCCAAGACCTGGAACCGGATCTCCCACCTGCTGGGCTTTAGCCTGTTGGGGCTGGGGCTCCTGCTGTTGATATTGGTCGTGGACGGATTCCTGACCCGGGGGTTGTTCTAGTACGATGTTTCACTAAAATTTTCTCTTGAAACCAGTCGCCGTCATCTCGACCGAAGAAGGTGTCGCAAAAATCATTTCGAACCACAGAGAACGCAGAGAACACAGAGTAAGGAAGCGGCCAATGCTCTGCGTTCTCGGTGTCCTCTGTGGTTTAAATTTCACAGACTGGCAGCTGACGCCACCGCTTATGCGACATCCTCCCGGTGGGGGGGTGTCGTAAAAGGTGACGTCCGACGCGGTCTTTCTCGTTCCCACGCGCTGCGTGGGAAGCTGGTTGCTCCGCACCGCGGAGAGCATCAGGCCGGTGTCCAGCATTCGTGTATACACGGGAATCAAACCTGCCGGCGGTCCGGCGTTATCCGGTGCGGCCCGGAGGGCGTCTGCTCTGAGCGTTGCCGACAGCTGGTGATGGGGTCCGTAAGCCGTCTGAAAGACGGCGGTCCCAGCCG
>NZ_FLUY01001558.1 GCF_900092655.1 Candidatus Thiosymbion oneisti | reverse complement strand
CGGGAGCCCAGGGTACACCAGGTCATCAGTGAGCTATTGGGGGGCGCTATCGAGCCCGGACTCGCCCCGCCCAGCGAAGACGACCAGCTCTATGTGCAGGACCTGGGACTGATCCGCACCCGCCCGCAAGTCGAGATCGCCAATCCCATCTACCGGGAGATCATCCCACGTGCTTTGACCTGGATTACCCAGACCCGAATCCCACAGGAGACCGTCTGGTATGTGGACCGGGACGGACGCCTGGATTTTCCCAAGCTGCTCGATGCCTTCCAACACTTCTTTCGGGAAAACAGCGAGATCTGGATCGAACGGTTCGACTACAAGGAGGCCGGACCCCAGCTCTTGATGCA
>NZ_FLUY01000867.1 GCF_900092655.1 Candidatus Thiosymbion oneisti | reverse complement strand
AGGGCCTGTTGACATTCAACTCGAACCGACTGTTTCCATAAGCGAACCACGAATAGACACGAATCCACACTAATTCGTGTTGATTCGTGTGAATTCGTGGTTTTCCGCTAACCTGGACGGATAGGATAAGCT
>NZ_FLUY01001381.1 GCF_900092655.1 Candidatus Thiosymbion oneisti | reverse complement strand
TACGACGCCCCTCTGGCTTGCTGAGAAGGCAAATTTGCGCAAAATATCCTAACCAGTCTGGAATCCATAAAGAGCCAAA
>NZ_FLUY01000907.1 GCF_900092655.1 Candidatus Thiosymbion oneisti | reverse complement strand
AGAGGCTGTCTAAAAACTAACCTATTGATTTTCGGCTGGCTCCCCAGGCTCCAGCGTGGGAGCAGACCTGGTCCCGACGGAGG
>NZ_FLUY01000906.1 GCF_900092655.1 Candidatus Thiosymbion oneisti | reverse complement strand
GCTGGGACCGCCGTCTTTCAGACGGCTTACGCACCCAATGACCAGCTGTCGGCAACGGTCAGAGCAGACGCCTTCTGGGCCGCACC
>NZ_FLUY01001030.1:10000-13892 GCF_900092655.1 Candidatus Thiosymbion oneisti | reverse complement strand
CATCGAGGCGAGGTTGCCGCCGCACTCCAAAACGTCCGCTGGTACCCTCCCATGATCCTTGGCAGTCCGGAATCCATGAAGAGCCACTCCCATATTATCGGTACTTCGGCACTACTGTACTAGTAGATCATTTCGCCCGAAATTGCGGGTACAGAGCCGACGGGATAACTCGACTTGCCATCCCTGGACAACTGGGGTATGGGTATACTCGCACGGGTTCCACCCGGAACGACGGTGAGATGGAAGTCCGTCATTCCGGTAGGGATCGACTACGACGGACGCAGCCTCTATCCGCACCAGGTATTCTTCCCGCTGGCCGGCGCGAAGGAGGGCTGGGCGCGGCTGGCGAGGAATCTGAAGGCGGAGATCGACGAGGAGTTGATCGATGCCTATCGCGGCACGGTGTCGCTGCCTTTCGAGCCGGGCGAGCACAAGCACATTGCGGTCAAGATCCTGGACGACCGAGGCATCGAGAGCCTCAAGATGATGGCGGTGACATGATGAGCGCACGCATCGATATACCACGGAAAGCCCTTGCGGAGTTCTGCCGCCGTTGGCGGATTACGGAGTTGGCGCTGTTCGGTTCGGTGCTGCGAAAGGACTTCGGACTGGACAGCGACATCGATGTGTTGGTCGCCTTTGACACACAGACCCACTGGGGCTTCGCGCAACTTGCACAGATGCGGCAGGAACTCGAAAGGCTGTGGGGCCACAACGTGGATCTGGTGGAAAGGCGCTTGGTCGAGCAGAGCGAGAACTACATCCGCCGCAAGCACATACTCGAGCACGCTAAGCCTGTCTATGTGGCGTGACGACGCCAATTTGCTCGATATGTTGATTGCGGCCAGGCACGCCGCTGCATTCAGCCGCGATCTCACTTGGGAGCAGTTTCAGGGCAGTCGCTTGCATCAGCACGCTATTACGAAGGCCCTGGAGAATATCGGCGAGGCCGCCGGCAAGGTCTCCAGCGAGACCAAGAAGGCACATCCGGAGATTCCCTGGCCTCAGATCGTCGGCTTGCGGCATCGCATTGCCCATGACTATTTCCGTCTCGACCTGCTGCGAGTATGGGAAATCGTCACGACCGATGTCCCAACCTTGATTATCACCCTGGAACCGCTGGTTCCCCCGGAGGAGCCGTGAGATATCGAAGGTTTTCGCCACTTTCGGAAAATGGCCTGACCATCGCATGGTTCCTCGCTCTGCTTTTTGCAGCCGGTGATTTCCGACCGCGGAAAAACAAAACCCCTCAGCCCGAAAGAGCTAAGGGGTTGGAATAAAGCCCTGGCGGTGACCTACTTTCGCATGGGGAGGCCCCACACTATCATCGGCGATACACCGTTTCACTTCTGAGTTCGGGATGGAATCAGGTGGTTCCAGTGCTCTGTTGCCGCCAGGAAAACTGGTTAGATCGCGTAAGGCGCGCAGATGCGTCTTGCCTCGACACCCAAAGATCTTGGGTGTTATATGGTCAAGCCGCACGGTCAATTAGTACGGGTTAGCTTCACACGTTACCGCGCTTCCACATCCCGCCTATCAACGTCGTCGTCTTCGACAGACCTTCAGGGACCTCAAGGGTCCAGCGAGACCTTATCTTGGGAGGGGCTTCCCGCTTAGATGCTTTCAGCGGTTATCCCGTCCGTACATAGCTACCCGGCAGTGCCACTGGCGTGACAACCGGAACACCAGAGGTACGTCCACTCCGGTCCTCTCGTACTAGGAGCAGCTTCCCTCAAGTCTCGAACGCCCACGGCAGATAGGGACCGAACTGTCTCACGACGTTCTAAACCCAGCTCGCGTACCACTTTAAATGGCGAACAGCCATACCCTTGGGACCGACTTCAGCCCCAGGATGTGATGAGCCGACATCGAGGTGCCAAACACCGCCGTCGATATGAACTCTTGGGCGGTATCAGCCTGTTATCCCCGGAGTACCTTTTATCCGTTGAGCGATGGCCCTTCCATACAGAACCACCGGATCACTAAGACCTGCTTTCGCACCTGCTCGACTTGTCTGTCTCGCAGTCAAGCACCCTTTTGCCTTTGCACTCAGTGCGCGATTTCCGACCGCGCTGAGGGTACCTTCGTGCTCCTCCGTTACGCTTTGGGAGGAGACCGCCCCAGTCAAACTACCCACCACACACTGTCCCTGATCCGGATCACGGACCGAGGTTAGAACTCCAAACATACCAGGGTGGTATTTCAAGGATGGCTCCACGGCAACTGGCGTCACCGCTTCAAAGCCTCCCACCTATCCTACACAAGTAGGTTCAAAGTCCCGTGTGAAGCTGTAGTAAAGGTTCACGGGGTCTTTCCGTCTAGCCGCGGGTACTCGGCATCTTGACCGAGATTTCAATTTCACTGAGTCTCTGGTGGAGACAGCGTGGCCATCGTTACGCCATTCGTGCAGGTCGGAACTTACCCGACAAGGAATTTCGCTACCTTAGGACCGTTATAGTTACGGCCGCCGTTTACCGGGGCTTCGGTCAAGAGCTTCCCCCTCACCTAGAGCATCTAAGCTTCTGGGTATGCGCACCTTTAAGCTGTGATACGCTTTGCCACTTCGCTTCAAGTTCGCTTCTCACTCGCTTGCCGCCTGTTCTGTCAGATAGGCTTCATAATAGGAAACTATCCAATCATCTGCCTTTCGTGTCGATCTGTTCATCCCAGATCGATGCGCTTCAACTCGCCTTCTCAGATCACGCGTCGATCCAAGATAAAACTCGTCAAATCGCTCACTGTAAAGCACATAGATATAGAACATGCGGCTTGCTAGATGATCTAGGTGAGGGGTAACCCCATCACTTAACCTTCCGGCACCGGGCAGGCGTCACACCCTATACGTCCTCTTTCGAGTTTGCAGAGTGCTATGTTTTTAGTAAACAGTCGCAGCCACCTGGTCACTGCAACCCCTTTCCGCTCCGGCCGCAGGGCCTTCACGTACCGGGGGCGTACCTTCTCCCGAAGTTACGGTACTATTTTGCCTAGTTCCTTCACCAGAGTTCTCTCAAGCGCCTTGGGATTCTCACCCTGCCCACCTGTGTCGGTTTGGAGTACGGTCACTCATTACCTGAAGCTTAGAGGCTTTTCCTGGAAGCCTGGCATCAATCACTTCGTCTCCGTAGAGACTCGTCGTCACGCCTTGGAATTGCCACCCTGGATTTTCCTAAGGTGACTCCCTACACGCTTAAACCAGCAACCAACAGCTGGCTGACCTAGCCTTCTTCGTCCCCCCATCGCAGTAATGAATGGTGCAGGAATATTAACCTGCTTCCCATCGACTACGCCTTTCGGCCTCGCCTTAGGGGCCGACTAACCCTGCGTCGATTAGCGTCGCGCAGGAAACCTTGGGCTTTCGGCGAGGGGGCCTTTCACCCCCTTTATCGTTACTCATGTCAGCATTCGCACTTCCGATACCTCCAGCGGACCTCTCGATCCGCCTTCGCAGGCTTACGGAACGCTCCCCTACCATGCACCGATCCGAGGATCGGGCATCCGCAGCTTCGGTACACAACTTAAGCCCCGTTGAATCTTCCGCGCAGGCCGACTTGACCAGTGAGCTATTACGCTTTCTTTAAAGGATGGCTGCTTCTAAGCCAACCTCCTGGCTGTCTGGGCCTTCCCACATCGTTTCCCACTGAGTTGTGATTTAGGGACCTTAGCTGGCGGTCTGGGTTGTTTCCCTTTCCACGACGGACGTTAGCACCCGCCGTGTGTCTCCCGTGATTGCACTTCTCGGTATTCGGAGTTTGCATCGGTTTGGTAAGCCGGGATGGCCCCCTAGCCGAAACAGTGCTCTACCCCCGAGAGTGAGACACGAGGCGCTACCTAAATAGCTTTCGGGGAGAACCAGCTATCTCCGGGCTTGATTAGCCTTTCACTCCGATCCACA
>NZ_FLUY01001030.1:0-5000 GCF_900092655.1 Candidatus Thiosymbion oneisti | reverse complement strand
GGGCGGGGCCTTTCCCTTGGCCCCCCTGCTGCGCGCCGCGATGGAACGCGGTCTGGTGAGCGGCGAACACTATGCAGGCCGCTGGCTCGACATCGGCACGCCGGAGCGTTTACAGGCGCTCGACCGAATGCTGAAGCGCGGTGATTCGTAGTAAGCCCGGTCCCCCGGAAACGGATTTCGTTCTCTCGTTCCCACGCGCTGCGTGGGAACGAGAAAATGGACCAAGAATCGTCGATGATGACGAGCCGATTGCAATCGATTTGCGTTGATTCGCGTTCATTTGCGGAAAAAAATGATTCTCATGTTATCGGTACTTGGGTATCGCTGTACTGGGATTCCTTATGGGATTCCTTGATGGACCCGCATCTTTAACAAATGGGTCAAGTTTTTGCACTGCACAAAAAATTCACGCCTCGTCGGTCTGAGGCGAAGCCTCGCTAGTCTTCGGTCAATATCATGGGCCAGGAAATCGATACATCCCACTTTACGCCAGCCGACTTCGAGACCTTTGGGATACGCCTGCGCCAGGAAACAGAGCTGCTGGAGGGCTGGTTCCGGGACGGTGTCTTTGCCTCGACCCCCAAGGTCGGAGGCTTCGAGCTCGAGGCCTATCTGGTTGCGGCCGATCTGAGTCCCGCCCCGATCGTCGAGTCCTTTCTGGAACGTCTGGCCGACCCCCTGGTTGTGCCGGAGCTGGCTACCTTCAACGCCGAGATAAACGGTACCCCACAACGCCTGCGGGGGGACGCCCTGAGCCGACTGGCGGTAGAGCTGGAGGCCACCTGGAAACACTGTGTACAGGCTGCGGCCGGACTCGATGCTCGACTGGCCATGATCGGCATCTTGCCGACGGTGCGGCCGGAACATCTCGACATGGCGCACATGAGTCCGCTCAATCGTTACCGCGCACTCAATGAACAGATCCTCCAGCTGCGCCGGAGGCGTCCCTTCACCCTGAATATCCGGGGCAAAGATCACTTGTTCCTGGAACCGCAGAACGTGATGACGGAGTCGGCTACTACCTCCTTCCAGATCCATCTGCAGGTGAGCCCGGAGGAAGCGGGCCGACTCTATAACTGGTCCAAGGTACTGGCCGCCCCCATGGTGGCCGTCAGCGCCAACTCCCCCTTTCTATTCGGCTGCGACCTGTGGGAGGAAAGCCGCATTCCCCTGTTCGAGCAGGCGTTCTCAGTGGGCGGCCCCTTTTTCCGCGAGCGGGCCACCTTCGGACTGCGCTATGTGGAAGACTCGGTGCTCGAGTGCTTCCACGCCAACCTGGATCGCTTCCCGGTGCTGCTGCCGCAGGTTATGGACGAACCTCCCGAGCGGCTCGCCCATCTGCGTCTGCACAATGGGACCATCTGGCGCTGGAACCGACCGCTGATCGGTTTCGATGCCGCCGGTACTCCCCATCTGCGGATCGAGCATCGAGTCATGCCCGCCGGCCCTAGCATTGCGGACGCCATCGCCAACGCGGCCCTCTATTTCGGCACCGTCCAGTCCTTTGCCGGGGAGGGCACGCACCCCCGGCGGCACCTGCCCTTCAGCGTCGCCAGAGGCAATTTTTACCAGGCCGCGCGTGAGGGACTCGACGCCGAAGTGGAGTGGCTCGACAGGCGTCCATCGACCCTCCGGCAAGTATTGACGGACGATCTTCTCCCCCGGGCGAGCCGGGGCCTGACCGCGCTCGGCATCGATGCTTCAGAGATAGATCGGTGGCTGGGCATCATCGCCGACAGGCTGCGGACCGGACAAACCGGGTCTGCCTGGCAGCGGGCCTGGATCGCGCGGCATGGACGCGACCTGACGGCCCTGACCGCCGCCTATCTGGAGCACCAGGAGTCCGGTCTGCCCGTCCACCAGTGGCCCCTTTGATTACTCCGTAGCACAGATGAATGATGAGTGATGAGTGATGAGTGATGAATGCGGGAGCAGTCATCTCCCTCATCATTCATCATTCCGCATTCATCATTCATCTGCCCGATCCCTCGCTACGAACCTGTAAATCAGACAGGCCCCAGACTAAAACATGCTGCAGGAACTCCACGCACTCCCCGCCGGTCTTGCGGAGACCGGCCCCCGCGACCTGGAGGCCGCGCTCGGCGGCCCGACCCTGATCCATCTTCCCGGAGACCGGGAGCCGCCCCTGTTTGTATCCGTGCTCCTGCACGGCAACGAGCCGGTGGGGTGGAACGCCCTGCGCTCCCTGCTCGCCGATTACCGGAAACGCTTCGGTACCTTGCGCCTACCGCGCACCCTGAGTCTGTTCATCGGCAACGTCTCCGCCGCCGCTTCAGGGGTACGCCGTCTCCCGGGTCAACCCGACTACAACCGGATCTGGCCCGGCTGTGAATCCCCCCCCACGCCGGAGCACACCATGATGCAACAGGTCGTCGCCATCATGCGGCGACGCGGCATCTTCGCCAGCGTGGATATCCACAGCAATACCGGCTGTAACCCCCACTATGGTTGCGTCAATGTCCTGGACAATCGCTATCTGCACCTGGCAATCCTGTTCAGCCGCACCCTGGTCTATTTCACCCGACCTTGCGGCGTGCAATCCCTCGCCATGAGTCGGCTGGGCCCGGCGGTAACCTTGGAGTGCGGAAAGGAGGGGGAAAAGCACGGCGTGGACCACGCCCGTGACTATCTGGATGCCTGCCTGCACCTATCCGCGTTGCCGAAACACCCGGTAGTCTCCAGGGATATGGACCTCTTCCACACCGTCGCCCAAGTCAAGATACCGGAGGCCGTGAGCTTCGGGTTTCCACCGGGGCAAGCCGACATCCTGTTAAGCCCGGAGCTGGAGCGCTTCAACTTCCGGGAGCTGCCCCGCGGCACTACCCTTGGCCGCGTGAACGCGCACCAGAGGGTCCGGCTCGAGGTCCGAGACGAGCAAGGCAGGAATGTCGCTGACCGTTACTTCTCCATCGCCCAAGGCGAGCTGCGCCTGAAGTTGCCGGTAATGCCCGCCATGCTCACCCGTGACGAGGCCGCCATTCGCCAGGATTGCCTGTGTTACCTCATGGAACGCTGCGACGACCAGTTCCCACAGCGGCAATGAACACGCATGATCTTATGCGAACTTGAGAATGCTCAACTCAACCCACAGATAGCGGGGGTCAAACCTTTTTCCCCCGCTGGGAGAATTACACGACCACTACATGTTAAGCACGACCTAAGAAGCTGTTTGGTTAAAACGGATCCTAGCGTCGTGTTGCGTTACGCCGCGTTCGACACCGTGCCTGTCCGGGCGTGGTCCTGGATTATTTGGCGTTGGCTGGAGGGAAAAGATCCCTCCTGCGTCGGGACAAGTCCGGCGTGTTGGGTTACGGCGCGTTCGGCTCCGTCGCTGTACTTCGGGATCGGACAGCGCGCCTAACCCAACCTACACGCAATGCGAGGTCCGCGCGGGCAGGCCGCGCGGGAGGTCATGTGGGTGTAGGTTGCGTTAAGACGCTGGCATGACCCAAGCAGACGATCAGCGAGCCTTTGGGCGTCGAACGCAACACGCCAAACCCTCCGGACAACGCCGAATAATTCAGGATCGCACCCGCAACACGTCCGGTCCCCCAAACAGCGCCAAATCATTCAGGATTGCTTTTAACCAGACAGCCTCTAAATCCGATTTGCGTCTATTTCGCGTTCATTTGCGGCAAAAAATGATTCCTCGGTACTGCTCTGCTGGACATATTAAGGTTCGAGCAACAAACGCAGCATACGGCGCAAGGGCTCGGCCGCTCCCCACAAGAGCTGATCGCCGACGGTGAAGGCCGAGAGGTACCGTTCGCCCAGATTTAGCTTGCGCAACCGCCCCACCGGTATCTCCAGGGTGCCGGTGACCGCCGCCGGCGAAAGTGCCTGCACCGTAGCCTCCCGCTCATTGGGGACCAGGGTCACCCAATCGTTGGCGGAGTCGATCATGTCCTCGATCTCATCCAGCGGAATGTCACCGCTGAGCTTGATGGTCAGTCCTTGGCTGTGGCAACGCATGGCCCCGACCCGCACGCAGGTACCGTCGATGGGGATGGGCCGGCCCTGGCGCCCGAGGATCTTGTTGGTCTCCGCCATGCCCTTCCATTCCTCCCGGCTTTGACCGTTCTCGAGCTGGGTGTCGATCCAGGGAATCAGGCTCCCCGCCAAGGGGACGCCGAATCGGGCCGTGGGAAATCGCGCCCCGCGCATGGTCTCGGTCACCACCCGGTCGATGTCCAGGATGGCGGAAGCGGGGTCCGCCAGCAGCTCGGTTACGCTGTCGTGGAGGATACCCATCTGGGCGAGGAGCTCACGCATGTGCTGGGCACCGGCGCCGGAGGCGGCCTGATAGGTCATGGCGCTGACCCATTCCACCAGGCCGTGCCGGAACAGCCCTCCCAGGGCCATGAGCATGAGGCTGACCGTGCAGTTGCCGCCGATGAAATCCCGCTTGCCTGCGGCGAGGGCCACATCGATGACCTCGCGATTGACCGGGTCGAGTACGATGACGCTGTCGGACGCCATGCGCAGGGTCGAGGCGGCATCGATCCAATAGCCTCGCCAGCCCCTGGCTCTCAGATCCGGGTAGACCGCCTGCGTGTAGCTGCCCCCCTGACAGGTCAGCACCAAATCCATGGCGGCCAAGGCGTCGAGATCCCGGGCGTCTTGCAGAGGGGCGCTGCCCCTGCCCAGGTCCGGCCCATCCTGACCGACCTGGGACGTGGAAAAAAAGACCGGCTCGTCGATGTCCGCGAAGTCCTGTTCCTCACGCATCCGATCCATGAGCACCGAACCCACCATGCCGCGCCATCCTACGAAGCCGACTCGATTCATCTTCAACTCCTATTCCTCGGAATCTCCGGGCAGACCAAACACCCGCCCTCACTTACCGAGAAAATCGAAAATAATGCTGCGTTCGCCCCCTTGGGAGGGTGTCGCAAAAGTCCTTTCGGGTAGTGGATAAATTCTAAATGCTGAAGTCTGCCAACCCCTCCCTCGTCATTCCGGCAGGGATTGCCGGAATC
>NZ_FLUY01000971.1 GCF_900092655.1 Candidatus Thiosymbion oneisti | reverse complement strand
CTTGGCGCCATTGCGTCCTGGCGTTAAATGGGCCGGAAAGTGAGCGGCCAAGCATAAAATTTTCAAACTGAGCCACTACCGGAAAGACACCGAGGCGAGCGCGTATAAAAAATTTATACAGGTGAAGCCACGGTGTCGGAAAGACTCGTCGGTGCCCACCCTGCCACCCGCGGGAGTTTCCGGTAAGATCTATCTCCATGAATAACATCCTTCGCTACGATGTCCTGATCCTCGGCAGCGGAGCGGCGGGCCTAAGCCTTGCCTTGAAACTGCGCTCGGACATCGCCGTCGCAGTGGTCTCCAAGGGCGCGTTGCTCGAGGGCAACACCTATTACGCCCAAGGTGGAATCTCCGCCGTGCTGGACCCCAAGGATTCGGTGGATTCCCACATCCAAGACACCCTCCGGGTCGGCGGCGCCCTGTGCGACCCTGAGGTGGTCCGCTTGGTCGCAGAGCACGGACCCCAGGAAATCCACTGGCTGCTCCGACAGGGGGTGCGCTTCACCCGCGACACCCAAGGGCAGGACCCGAGCAGCTATCACCTCACCCGCGAGGGGGGACACAGCCACCGCCGCGTCGTCCATACGGCGGATGCCACCGGCAAGGAGATCGCGGGCACGCTGGACCGTCGCATACGCGAGCGTGACAAGGTCCACCTCTACGAAGACCACAACGCGGTGGATCTGATCACCACCCGCAAGCTGGGCCTTGAGGACAATCGTTGTATCGGTGCCTACGTGCTGGACCGGCGTTCGGGACGGGTCGTCACCCTGGTCGCCCGCTGCGTGGTCCTAGCGACCGGCGGCGCCAGCAAGGTCTACCTCTATACCAGCAATCCCGACGTCGCCACCGGCGACGGCATCGCCATGGCTTGGCGTGCCGGCTGCCGGGTCGCCAACATGGAGTTCATGCAGTTCCATCCCACCTGCCTTTATCACTCCGCGGCCAAATCCTTTCTCATCAGCGAGGCCCTGCGCGGCGAAGGGGCCCGTCTGCTGTTACCCAACGGTGAGCGCTTCATGCCGCGTTTCGACGAACGGGCGGAGCTGGCCCCGCGGGATATCGTCGCCCGCGCCATCGACCATGAGATGAAGCGTCTCGGCAGCGAGTGCCTGTACCTGGACATCTCCCACCGGCCCGGTGCATTCATCGAGCAGCACTTCCCCACGATCCACGTGCGCTGTCTGGAACTGGGCGTGGATATCACCCGCGAGCCGATCCCCGTGGTGCCCGCTGCCCACTACACCTGCGGCGGCATCCTGGTGGACAGGCAAGCCCATACCGACCTGCCCGGACTCTACGCCGTGGGCGAGGTCGCCTGCACCGGACTGCACGGGGCCAACCGCATGGCCAGCAATTCCCTGCTGGAATGCCTGGTATACAGTGAGCTGGCGGCCCGGGCCATCGAAGCGCACATGACCCGACCGGCACCGGAGCCAGAGGTCCCCCCCTGGGACGAGAGCCGGGTCACGGAACCCGACGAGGAGATCGTGGTCGCCCACAACTGGGACGAACTGCGCCGTTTCATGTGGGACTATGTGGGCATTGTCCGCACCAACAAGCGCCTGCGGCGGGCCAAGCGCCGGGTAGACCTGCTGCGCCAAGAGATCATCGAATACTACAGCAACTTCCGCGTCGGTAACGACCTGCTGGAGCTGCGCAACCTGGTGGAGGTGGCGGACCTCATCATCCGCTCCGCGCAAAGCCGATGCGAAAGCCGCGGCCTCCACTACAACCTCGATTTTCCCGACGCAGACCCGTCCCAGCGCACACCTACGATTCTGATCCCCGCCGGCTACCGTCCGCGGTGCGGGGTCTAAGAGGCTGTCTAAGAAACTAATTGTCAGGTCCCACCTGATTGATGGCGTCGGACGCTGATGCTATCGAATCCAACCCTCTGTGTCCTCTGTGGTGAGAAAACCAATGTAAACGTCCAGCCCCCTCTCGACCCTGATCCCGAAAACGAGAAATCAACGGCTTATGCCCGCATCAAGCCGAAATCCTTAAGGGGGATGAACGGTTACGACCGGTGTCCAACTGAACACAACCGGAGATCCATATGTCGAGATTCGCCCTCCTGTTGCCGGCCCTGCTGGCCTGGCCCCTACTAGCCAGCCCAGCCTTCGGCAGCAAGTGCTTCTGTCTGGTCGCCGCCGACGATACCACTTGGTTCGACTGCCTAAAACAGCAGACTGACCCTCCAAGCACCCAACCGCGGATCTTCTGCCTGGATGCCGTCAGCGGCGAACAGATCGAGCTGACCGGACGAGCGGATCTGGAGCCGGTGGCGGACGGAGAGCCTCGCTGTAAGCCCTGCCGATTGAGCGATAGGGCCGACCTGGGGCGTGTCATGCGCGGAGAGAATGGAGAGGATAATGCGCAAGCGGCACCGCCCACGGCCACGACCCGACCTGCCGATGGGGAGGAAGACCAGCCATGAACACGAACCCCCGCATCTTAGACCTCGGCGCCGCCGTCACCCTGATCACGGCCCTCATCTATACCGCCGGTTGGTCCTACGCCTACCACTGGTACGACCGCTTCGAGCTGGGTTTGATCGGCCTGGGCATCCCCTTCCAATATCACTTCATGTACGGCTTTTGGGTATTGCAGTCCTTCTGGTGGCTGATACTCGCCATCGTCTGGATGGTGGGTCTGACCTACTGGGCCCGAGTCGATCCCATTCTGGACCTCATGGCCCGAACGGCGCCCCTCTGGGGTCTCCTGGCCTTCGTACTCTTCTACTTCATGGGCGAGGCCGCCGCTCGGGCCGACTACCGGGATCACCGGGAATCAGGCTTCCAGCACTACCCCCTGGTCCGGGTCTGGGCCACACTAGACCCAGGCGACGCCCCTGCCAAGCTCCGGGACCTACCGCAGGATTTGGCCGCCGGCAACTACCGCTTGCTGCTGCAGACGGCCCGCTCCCTGTATCTCATCCGACCCAACCAGGACGGCGGCCAGATGCCGACCCTCCAGATACCGCGCGATCAGATTCGGGCCCTGCGGCGGATACCAACCAATCCAGGGACACCTCGATGACGCATAGGCAGGTAGCGAACCGCACCGAAGAACCACGGATGGACACGGATAAACACGGATCATAATCCGTGTGGCTCTTTATGGATTCCGGACTGTTCACGATCATGGAAGGGTTCCACCGGACGTTTTTGGAGTGCGGCGGCCACTTCACCCCGATGCTTACCGGAACCGACAGCACGAGGCATAAGCCGGGGGTCGGTCAAGTGGCACCATCCTGCCGCCGCTTTGGATGTGGCGAGGTATCCGTTCCCGGCCAAGGTATTGCGGCCAGGGGAAAGCGCCGTCGCCGCGGCGCGGGTGGAGCTAAGTGCCTGGATTCCCGACCAATGCCGCTGGTATCCCCCGTGGCTGAGGTTAGCTCGGGCCGCGCCGCTTTGCCGGCGCACTCCAAAGCAGTCCGGAATCCATAAAGAGCCATCCGTGTTTATCCGTGTCTATCTGTGGTTCTAATGCAGTACAGTAAAAACCCTAATACGATTTGTAATTTGGACTTGTGTCGGCAAGCCGTCGACTGCCTGATCGTAAGGAAATGGTCTCCGGATTTTTTCTCTCGTTCCCACGCGCTGCGTGGGAATGCGGCAGCTCCGCGCCGCGGAGTGTTTCGGAGACTCCATGAGCCGTAGCCGCTACCGCATTGTCGAACCGCAGGCACCGCATTTCATGACATTCACCGTGCTGGAATGGCTACCGGTGTTTACGCGCCCCGATACGGTGGAAATCCTGCTGGAAGCCTTCACCTACCGCCAGCAAAACCAGGGGGTTCGCTTGTACGGCTATGTGATTCTGGAAAACCACCTGCACTGTATTCTTCAGTCACCGGATCTGGAAAAACAAGTAGTGCGCGGAATTATTTGGGCATGGAAGGTTTGATTCCCGTCTATACGGAATGGTGGACACGGGCTTGATTCTCTCCGCGGCGCGGAGCTTCCGCATTCCCACGCAGCGCGTGGGAACGAGAAAACGAGATCTTGTATCGATAGGCGATGAAGATGGGTAGTCGAGAATGAGGCCGAAGATGATGAACGCAAGATCCGGGATTGCTTGCTTGGTGGCCGTACTGCTGGCCGTGGCCGGCCCGACTTGGGCACTGGAGCCCGTCGGCCCCGAATCCGAGGCCGTGCTCCAACTACTCCGTGAACAGAAAGACGGAGAGCCGACCGCAGAGGATCTAATCGACGCCCTCAACCGAACCACGATCGGCTTCTACCAGGACGGCCAGTACACCCAGGCGGAGACTGTCGCCCGCGAGGCATTGGCACTGGCCGAGCGGGAACTGGGTCAGGAACACCAAATAACACTCACCGTACTCAACAACCTCGCCGGGCTGCATCTCGAACACGGCCACTATGATGAGGCCGAGCCGCTGTATCTGCGTGCCATTGGGTCTAGCGAGCGGATTCTGGGCCAGGACCATCCCAACACCCTCCACAGTGTCAACGGCCTCGCCAACCTATATCATGCCCAAGGTCGCCATGACGAGGCCAAGCGGCTCCATCTGCGCGTCCTGGAGGCCCGCGAGCGAGTGCTGGGCCAGGACCACCCCGATACCCTCGGCAGTGTCAACAACCTCGCCGAGCTGTATCGAGCCCAAGGCCGCTATGATGAGGCCGAGCCGCTCTATCTGCGTGCCCTGGAGGCCAGCGAGCGGATTCTGGGCCAGGGCCATCCCCAGACCCTGATCAGCGTCAATAACCTCGCCCGGCTGTATCACGAGCAAGGCCGCTATGACGAGGCCGAGCCCCTGTATCTACGCGCCCTCGAGGCCCGCGAGCGGACACTGGGCCAGGACCACCCCCGCACTCTCCTTAGCACCAACAACCTTGCCGAGTTGTATCGAGTGCAAGGCCGCTATGGTGAGGCCGAACCGCGGTATCTGCGTACCCTAGAGGCCAGCGAGCGGACACTGGGCCAGGACCACCCCGACACTCTCACCATCCTCAATAACCTCGCCGGGCTGTATCAAGCCCAAGGCCGTTATGGCGAGGCCGAGCCCCTGTATCTACGCGCCCTGGAAGCCAGCGAGCAGACACTGGGCCAGGACCACCCCCAAACCCTCACCAGTGTCAACGGCTTGGCCGCGCTGTATCGAGCACAAGGCCGCTATGGCGAGGCTGAACCGCTCTTTGTACGTGCCCTGGAAGCCCGCAAGCGGGTGTTGGGTCAGGACCACCCCGATACCCTCGGCAGTGTCAACAACCTCGCCGCACTGTATGAAAGCCAAGGCCGTTATGGCGAGGCCGAGCCCCTGTATCTGCATGCCCTCAAGACCCACGAGCGGACACTGGGCCAGGATCACCCCCAGACCCTTATTAGCCTCAACAACCTCGCCTTGCTGTATCAAAAGCAAGGCCGTTATGGCGAGGCCGAGCCGCTCTTGGTGCGTGCCCGCGAGGCCCGCGAGCGGATACTGGGCCAGAATCATCCCCAAACCCTCGGCAGTATCAACAACCTCGCCGAGTTGTATCGAGCGCAAGGCCGCTACGAGGAGGCCTTGCCCCTGTATCTGCACGCCTTGGAGGCCATCGAGCGAGTGCTGGGCCAAGACCACCCTCGAACCCTCACCAGTCTCAACAACCTGGCCAGGCTCTATGATGACCAGGGCCGTTATGACGAGGCCGAGCCGTTGTATGTGCGAGCTTTGGAGGCCAGCGAGCGGATACTGGGCCAGGATCACCCCCAGAATCTCATCACTCAGCTCAATCTGGCCCTTGTACTGATCGACAGCGGGCAGCGAGATCGGGCATTGCAGGAGCTGCGTCAGGTAGACAAGCGTCTGCGTAGCTTTGTCGGCGATCAGCTCGCCACCACCCACCGGGAGCAGACCCGCCGCCGCTGGCTGCTGACCAGATCCTTCTTCCAGCAGGTTGTCTTCAATCTCGCCCTACAGCATCCCGAACCGGATGCCTTACGGCTGGCCGCTGATGTGTTGCTGCGCTGGAAGCGCTTAGCCGGCGAGGCCGAGGCATTGATCGCCTGGGTTGTCCGAACCAGCCGAGACCCAGGGGTGGTAAAGATCGCCAAGGAACTGAGCGGACGCCGGGCCGAGCTGAGTCGGCTGGTGAATCTGCCCGAGCCGGACAAAGAGGCCATCACCACCACCCGTGCAGCGGTCGAACGCTTGGAGGTGGAGCTGGCCGATCGAAGCCGGAAGTACCGTGACCATCGGGTAAGCCGTACTGTCGACTGGAAACAGGTAAGGTCCCAATTGCCCCAGGACTCGGCCCTGCTCTCCCTGCGTGCCTTCATCCCGATTGACTTCAAGACCGGTGACCGCGGGAAGCTGCACTGGCTGGCCCTTCTGATTCCCGCAAATCCAGAGGACGGACCTGAGCTCCTGCTCCAGGATCTCGGCCCCATCACGCCGATAGCCCTAGCCCATGGCACCCTCCGAAAGACCGGCAGCAAGGAATCGGCCCAAGCGTTTTACCAAAGACTCTTCGGCAAGCTGGATGCCGAATTGACCAAATACGACCGGCTCTATATCGCCGCTGATAGCCTGCTGGATCTGGTGGCCTTCGCGCGGCTGGTGGTCCCGGACGGACGCTATTGGATCGAGCGCCAGGAACTACGCCAGATTCAGACCGGACGCGACCTTGTCAAATCTGGTTCGGATCCGGCCTCCACCGCCAAGGGCATGATCGCCTACGGTGGCGTGGACTACGCAAATTTCCCGGCGGCTGGGGCGACACCCTCGATCCCGGTCGCAACCCAACCGGCCATGGACGGGCTGATTGCCATGACCCAGCGCCTACGCGACGAACGGGAGGGTTTCAAAAACCTGAAGTTCACGGGTTCCGAAGCCAAGGCGGTGGGTCAGCTCTATAGGGATACTGATAACCGCAAGGCCCAGGTTTGGCGGGGCCGAGATGCCTCAGAGACCCGACTCAAATCCCGGCTCAAACCGCTTGTTTCCCCACCGCGGATATTGCATCTGGCGACCCACGGGTTCTTTCTCCCCGAGAAGGCGCAACATACCGAGCGGCCCATGACCCTGGCCGGCCTGGCCTTGGCGGGGGCCAACGCTGGCATGAAGGGCGAGCGAAGTCCCGCCAGGGAGGACGGTGTTCTCTATGCCCTGGAGGTCCAGGATCTGAATCTGGAAGGCACCGAGCTGGTCACCCTTTCCGCCTGCGACACCGGCCAAGGCGAGGTGGACTACTCGGAAGGCGTTTATGGCCTGGTGCGGGCCTTCCGCATCGCCGGCGCCCGCAATCTGCTCATGACCCTCTGGCCCCTGAACGACCACCTGGCCGCGGCGTTCATGCGGGATTTTTACTTCAAATGGTTCCAGGGCCCCAAGCGCCACCCGGCCGAGGTCCTGCGGGAGACCCAGTTGGCCTGGATCCAGGCTAAGGACTCTCCACGCAGCGATCCCAAATACTGGGCGCCCTATGTCCTGATCGAGGGGCGATAGATGGGATTTGGAGTGCGCCGGCAAAGCGGCGCGGTTTGATTGGACCTGCGTTACATGCGATACCATCGGTATTTGCCGGAGGCTTGGGCGCTGAGTTCCCC
>NZ_FLUY01001849.1 GCF_900092655.1 Candidatus Thiosymbion oneisti | reverse complement strand
ACCTGAACGGCGAGCTTGTAAATCGCCATGCGGAAGGCTTCTCTGGGGTTGATGCCCGCCATGTTGGCAGACCCCAGCGCGACCAACTCGATATAGAGGATCTTGTTCGCTTGATTCAAGCCAACCATCCAGAAGTGTTCCTGTCCTTGACCGATTTTATTCTCTCTACGGAGAATTTGGCGCATGATCAGATAAATATCTTCCGAACCCTTTACGGTGACTTTTTGTTGTTTGCTTAGTTTGACTTCCATTGCGAGACCTTTACTTTATAGTGCGGAAATGGAGATAGACCCTGAAGTATCCCCACAAAAATCCCCTTCGGTGTCAGTCGGCCAGGAGGGCGTTATGCTCATCGGCGACCCAT
>NZ_FLUY01000898.1 GCF_900092655.1 Candidatus Thiosymbion oneisti | reverse complement strand
GTTAGCCTACCGCGGCGCTTAATCGACGCTGGAGCGTCAGATCCCTCCTCCGTCGGGACCAGGTCTGCTCCCACGCTGGAGCCTGGGGAG
>NZ_FLUY01000896.1 GCF_900092655.1 Candidatus Thiosymbion oneisti | reverse complement strand
TCTACTGGCATTGATTTTCGGCTGGCTCCCCACGCTCCAGCGTGGGAGCAGATCCCGACGCTCCAGCGTCGATTAAGCGCCT
>NZ_FLUY01000628.1 GCF_900092655.1 Candidatus Thiosymbion oneisti | reverse complement strand
GGCAGCGACGCACGCAGCAAATGCAACGATTGATCGGCCTTCAAATCTGACCAGTCAATCAGGACCAAGGGCTCGGCAAGGCGCGCCAACGTT
>NZ_FLUY01001505.1 GCF_900092655.1 Candidatus Thiosymbion oneisti | reverse complement strand
CTCCTGTCTGCATCGGCTCTCTACAATGGACAGGTGGCAGCTCTGTTAGTTCCACTATTTATAGCGCACTACACTAGGACCTCGCCGTTGTGACCAAAGGACCCGAGCCAAAGGATCTGAAAGAGAGCCAAGCATTCAAGGCGCGAGTCGTTCGATGCGCCAACCGGCCTGAGGGGTGCGGCGGTAAAGAAAGCGGTCGTGTAGCCGGCTCTCCCGGCCTTGCCAAAACTCGATGGTCTCGGGCTCCACTCGAAAACCACCCCAGAAACCGGGTAAAGGGATCTCACTCTGGGAAAACTTGCGCCGCATCTCCTCCACCTTGGCATCCAGCAAGGAGCGGGAGCTGATGACTCGGCTCTGGGGTGAGGCCCAGGCGCCGATCTGGCTACCCCGGGGGCGGGTGGCGAAGTATTTGAGGGACTCGGCGGTCGGAATCCGGTCGGCCCTGCCCGTGATCTGGATCTGCCTGGCCAGGGCGACCCAGGGGAAGAGCAAGGCGACCTTGGGGTGCGCCGCTATTTGTCCGGACTTGCGGCTCCCGTAATTGGTGAAGAACACGAAGCCGGTCTCGTCATAGAGCTTGAGCAGTACGGTACGCACCCAGGGCTGACCGTCCGCGGCTACCGTTGCCAGGCTCATGGCGTTAGGCTCCGGGATGCCGGTAGCGATTGCCTCCTCGTACCAGTGCTGGAACTGACGGATAGGATCGGGCTCCAGGGCTTTCCTGGACAGTCCGCGCGCCATGGCCTGGGCGCGGAAGGCCTCCGGGGTGGTCGTCATTTGGATAGGCTAGGGGAAGGCGTTCTTCAGCCGAGTGCCACATCTTCGTAAACCGCGGCCAGTGGGCAACGGAAGTCGACGGCGGCGAACACGAGTTCCCCGTCCTCGGCGACCGGGTGCAGGACCCAGCCCCCCTCGGCGTTGCGACGGAAGATATCGACGAGCGGCCGTTCCGGTTCGATGAGCACATATTCCAGCAGCGAATCGAGCTGCCGGTAGTGGGCGAATTTGGCCCCGCGGTCGAAGGCGGCGGTGGAGTCGGATAAGACCTCGATCACCAGTGTCGGATTGCGCTTGAATCGCTTCTCCCGGCTGTCGGCGGGATCACAGGTGACGAATACATCCGGATAGTAGAAGGCGTCCGCCTGCTCGACGCGCACCTTCATATCCGCGATATAGACCCGGCAGGGACCGCCGCGGACGTGATTGCGCAACAAGGCGAACAGATTGCCGGCGACGGTGACATGGGCCTCACCGGCGCCGGCCATTGCAAAGACCTCGCCGGCGACATACTCGTGCTTGATCGGCGCGGTCTCCTCACCTGCCAGATAATCGTCAATGCCGATCCTGGCTTGTTCCGCGGTATTGGTCATTGGGTTGTTTCTTTGGCTCTTTATGGATTCCGGACTGCCAACGATCATGGAAGGGTACCACCGGACGTTTTGGAGTGCGGCGGCAACCT
>NZ_FLUY01000895.1 GCF_900092655.1 Candidatus Thiosymbion oneisti | reverse complement strand
TATATTTTTTGTTCATCGGGTACCTCCTAAGCGATGCTACCAGGGTCTACCAGCACGCTTATATCACGGCTATGAACTTGCAATCTATGTCGAAAA
>NZ_FLUY01001702.1 GCF_900092655.1 Candidatus Thiosymbion oneisti | reverse complement strand
AGCCATGAGGGCATCGTGGCCGCTCATTCGCTCCATAACTCGTTGTTTTAGATTGCAATAATGTGGGGATACCTCAGGG
>NZ_FLUY01000890.1 GCF_900092655.1 Candidatus Thiosymbion oneisti | reverse complement strand
CGCTCCAGCGTCATGAAACCTTGGCCGCTGGAGCGGCCACAACGGCATTCCCACGCTGGAGCGTGGGAACGAGCCACA
>NZ_FLUY01000889.1 GCF_900092655.1 Candidatus Thiosymbion oneisti | reverse complement strand
TTCAGACGGCTTACGGACCCCATCACCAGCTGGCGGCAACGCTCAGAGCAGACGCCCTCTGGGCCGCACCGGATAACAACGCCGGATCGCCGGCAGGTTTGGTTCCCGTGTATACCACCGGCCTGATGCCCTCCGCGGCGCGGAGCAACCAGCTTCCCACGCAGCACGTGGGAACGAGAAAGAAATGATGTACTCGCAGGAAAGCCGGGGCCGTCCCTGAGTCCGACCTACGGGTCCTTCCGCCCGGCCCGCGCGGCGGCGAGATTCTGCCGCACGATCCGAGTGTTCGGATGCTCCGGGCCCAGCATGCGCTCAAAGACCGCCAGGGCCTGCTCCAAATAGCCGATGGCCTTTTCGTACTCCCCGAGTGCCTTCCAGGCCGATCCCAGGTTGTGGCTCGTTCCCACGCTCCAGCGTGGGAATGCCGTTGTGGCCGCTCCAGCGGCCAAGGTTTCATGACGCTGGAGC
>NZ_FLUY01000888.1 GCF_900092655.1 Candidatus Thiosymbion oneisti | reverse complement strand
TTGCGGCTATCTAGCCTGTGAAAACCGTTGGTTAGTGCAGATAACAACCGGAAACAGAACCACGGATGAACACGGATCGACAC
>NZ_FLUY01001674.1 GCF_900092655.1 Candidatus Thiosymbion oneisti | reverse complement strand
CCCCCCGCTTATGCCTGGCGCTGTAGGTTCCGGTAAGCATCGGGGTCAGGTTGCCGCCGCACTCCAAAACGTCCGGTGGT
>NZ_FLUY01000887.1 GCF_900092655.1 Candidatus Thiosymbion oneisti | reverse complement strand
GGCGGTCCCGGGCCGGCTGGGACCGCCGTCTTTCAGACGGCTTACGGACCCCATCACCAGCTGGCGGCAACGGTCAGCACATGCGACACCTTCGAGCCTGCCCCGAGCGCGCAGCGAGGGGGCTTGGGGAGAGGGGATCGAAGAGGTCGAGGCGCCCTATGCCGGGTTCTTCCATTTGATGGATACCTTGAAGGTGGCCTCGGAGTCTACCGAGGCGATGACGGCGCCTGCCTTGGCGTTGAACTTGAGCCCGAACTCCAGGCCGATCTCTTCGGGGGTGTTGAGTTCGCGCAGGCTGTCGAGCAGGGCCTGGGCGGCGGGGCGGATGCGCCCGACCGCCTCCTCGAAGCGGCTGTCGGCCTTCAGAGGGTCCCCTGGGCCGCGGTCCACGCGGCGCAGGCCCGCGTCCGTCCCGGTGTCTGTGGTCTCCACATAGACGGGGATTCCGTCCGCCAGTTCGAACGCCAGCAGTTCTCTATCGCTCATAAGATCCCTCCTCCGTCGGGACAAGGATTAGGATTTCTCGCTTCGCTCGAAATGACAAAATAGAAAAATTAGATGAAATATTGTACTAGTACCTAGTTTCAATTGATATTGCTAGGGGGTGTTCTCAATTAACAAACGATCTAATCCTGGCTATCTCGAACCACGGATAGACACGGATAAACACAGATTTGTCTCCATCTGTGTCGATCCGTGTTCATCCGTGGTTCTGTTTCCGGTTGTTATCTGCACTAACCAACGGTTTTCACAGGCTAGATAG
>NZ_FLUY01001711.1 GCF_900092655.1 Candidatus Thiosymbion oneisti | reverse complement strand
TAGCGTTTGTTCTTTTCTGAACGCGGATCCCGAACCGCCGAAAAGTGGGAAAGCAAATCTGTGCACATACCTCAGACTCCTGGTTGGATGACTGAGGCAGAGTATGCAACTACTTGCTTTATAATGTCTTATTATTCGGTTGCCCTGTCCTCCAGCCCCTCTTAACAAAGATGCATTTCGGGTAGGATTAGGCCAAACGGAGCCTGCCTGGTATGAACCCGCATGAATGATCCCCTCTATCTCTTCGGCCTGGTGCCGGCGGATACCGCGATCGTCCCGGCGGGTGTCGGCGTCGATGGCACCCACCCATTGGAGCGGCTGGAGCTGGGGGATCTCACCGCGATTGTCAGCACCGTCCCGCAGCAGGAATTCGTCGGTCCCGAGGCCGAGGAACGCCTGCGGGATCTCGCCTGGGTAGGACCGCGCGCCCTGCGTCACCAAGCGGTCATCCGCGACCTGATGGACCAAGGGCCGGTGGTCCCGGTACGGTTCGCCACCCTATTCAGCGATGCCGAGAATCTGCGCGCGCGCATCACCCGCCACCAGGCCGCCCTATCGGCGTTTCTTGAACGGACCCGGGATCAGGCCGAATGGTCGGTGAAGGCATTGCATGACCGCAAATCGGATCTGGCGCGTATCACCGAGCGGACCCTGGCGGAAAGGGCAACCGAGCTGACGGCATTGGCCCCGGGACGGCGTTATTTCGAGGAACAGAAGCTGCGCAAGGCGGTCGAGTCGGGGCTGAGCACGACCCTGGCCGAGGCGTGCGGATGGCTGTACGAGCGGTTGAGCGAGACGGCCACCGAGGCCTGCAAGGTCCGGCTCCAGGCGAAGGAGCAGAGCGGCCTGGCGCTGGACATGGCGGCCAACTGGGCATTTCTCATCGCCCGATCCGCGCCGGACGCATTCAAACAGACGGTAGATGCGCTATCGGGACCAGGGAATCCGGGCGGCCTACAGCTCCGGATGAGCGGGCCCTGGCCGCCCTACAGCTTCTCACCCCGGCTCGATGAAAGCTGAGGATGATGATGACAGGCACCGCCGATACCGAGGAGGCGGTGCTCGCGTATGCCGTCCTCGACGCCAGCCGGCCATTCCGGCTACCGACCATCTGCGGCCTGTGGGACGCGCAGCTCCGGACCCGGGAAATCGCCGGGCTGCGGGTGGTCTATTCCCGGCTCGTGCCGCAACCGACGGCGCCTGACGTCGAGCAGCTGCAGGCCTTCTATGAGGTGATTGAGCAGCTCCACGCCCGCTACGACGTCCTGCCCCTACGTTGGGGGCAGCACTTTCCGGACCCCCAAGCCTTGACGCGCGCGATTGCCGCCGATGCCGATCTGTATCTGAGGCGGCTGACGCGCCTCGTGGGTACGACGGAAATGGGCATCCGGTTTCTCCCGGCCAGCGCGCAATCGATATCGGAGGCGATCCTCCGGCCCTCTCCCCATTCCCAGGGCCGCGCTTTCCTGGAGCAGCGCCGGGCCCGCTATGGGATGGAGGCGGCCGGACAAATGCAGCGACGGCGGATCGAGGAGCTCTGTCGCAACGCCTTTGCCGGTCTGTTCCAGGACCTCAAAGGCGAGACGGCGCAAGCGCAAGGGGCCGATTCCCAGGTCATGATCCGCGTCTACTTCCTGATCTCCCGTACCCTGGTGGAAAGGTTCCGCCAGGCCTATGCCGACCTGCGGCCGCCCGCGGGCGCGCGGATGCTGTTGACGGGCCCCTGGCCGCCGTTCAATTTCGCCGCTTGAGCCTTGTCGATAATCTTTGCTGGTTTGTTGGCCCGAATTGGACTATGTTTGTCGGTGGGGACGAAGCATGGCCGGCGAGCACCCGGACAGGGTCATCTTCACTTCGCAGCAAGCCATCATCGCACCGACCCGGCGGGGGCAGCGGGTAGCCGGCGCTGTTCGACCGGCACCCGGAGTCCCACGGTTTCCTGGGTGGGAGGCGCCAGGCGCAACCCGCCCATCATCGACGCGTATCCATCTCGACGCGTATCCATCTCGAACGGAGCTAACCCATGGCACAAGTAATGAAAAGTACCGACTCTTCGAGTCTGGGCGAAGTCGTCGACCGCATCCTGGAGCGCGGCATCGTGATCGATGCCTGGGTCAAGATCTCCCTGGTGGGGATCGAGCTCTTGTCCATAGAGGCCCGCGTCATCATCGCCTCGGTAGAGACCTATCTGAAGTACGCCGAAGCCGTCGGACTGACCGCCACCGCGGCGGTACCGGCCACAGCCTAGGCACCGTTCCCCGGCGGCTAACCCGCCCGACGAGCCGCGAGGCCGGCCGGGCGAAAGGGTTTCCATTGACGAGCCTCTCGAGGAGGAGGACATGAGCAAGCTGGTGGAAGGTACGGTCCGCCTTGCCGAGCAGATCCATGGCGGCCACGTGGAACGCGAGCAGGAAGTGCGGGAACGCAAGACCCAGGAATGGGAACGCAAGGGCGAAATGGCGGAATTTCAGCACCGGCTCACCCACGACCGGGCGGTTGCCGCCAACCTTGCCCGGACCGAACGTCACACCTACGTGGAGCATGTCCGCCGGCAAGCAACGGCCATCCGCGCCGAGGGACAGGCGATGCGGGAACGGGCGCGCGACCTCCGTGCCACGCAAACGATTCCCTTCGTGAATGACGTGCGTCAACGGGTCAATACGATGCGCCACCGGCTCTCCGGTGACATCGCCACGATGCGCCAGCTCCTGTCCGATCCCGAGTACACGAACCGCGTGGCCAAGGCCATCGAGACCGGGGAAAGCATTCCGGCACCCGCGCCTGAATTCGTACATGGGAGACCGTCGGCCTCCACCCCCGGGCCGGCTAAGGCACACGGCAAGACCGCCCTGCGGCGGCCCATCGCCGCCGGGCAGGCAGAATCCGGGCTCGGAGCCCTGGGGGGAGTAACCGGTGCCCTGGGGGGAGTGACCAATGCCGTCGGGGGTGTCGTCCAAGGAGCAACCGGTGCGCTCGGGGGAGCGACCAATGCCGTCGGAGGTGTCGTTGAGGGAGCAACCGGCGCCCTGGGAGGATTACTCGGAGGAGTGACCGGTGCCCTTGGAGGAGTAACCGGAGCCGTCGGGAATGTGGCCGGTGGTGCCCTCGGGGCAGTGACCGATACCGTCGGAGGTGTCGTCCAGGGAGCAACCGGCGCCGTCGGAGGAGTAACCGATACCGTCGGAGGCGTCGTCCAGGGAGCAACCGGTGCCCTGGGGGGAGTGACCAATGCCGTCGGGGGAGCAACTGGTGCCCTTGGAGGAGTGACTGGTGCTCTCGGAGGGGTCCTTGGAGGCGTAACCGGCGCGCTCGGAGGAGTAACCAATGCCGTCGGAGGTGTTGTCGAGGGAGCGACCGGTGCGCTCGGGGGAGTAACCGATACCGTCGGAGGTGTCGTCCAGGGAGCAACCGGCGCCGTCGGAGGAGTAACCGATACCGTCGGGGGTGTCGTCCAAGGAGCAACCGGTGCGCTCGGGGGGGCGACCAATGCCGTCGGAGGTGTCGTTGAGGGAGCAACCGGTGCCCTGGGAGGATTACTCGGAGGAGCGACCGGTGCCCTCGGGGGAGTAACCGATACCGTCGGAGGCGTCGTCCAGGGAGCGACCGGTGCCCTCGGGGGAGTGACCGATACCGTCGGAGGCGTCGTCCAGGGAGCAACCGGTGCCGTCGGAGGAGTGACCGATACCGTCGGAGGTGTCGTCCAGGGAGTAACCGGCGCCCTTGGAGGAGTGACTGATACCGTTGGCGGTGTCGTCAAGGGAGCGACCGATACCGTCGGGGGAGTGACCAATGCTGTTGGGGGTGTTGTTGAGGGAGCAACCGGTGCCCTTGGAGGAGTAACCGGTGCCCTTGGCGGAGTGACCGATACCGTTGGCGGTGTCGTCCAGGGAGCGACCGGCGCCGTCGGAGGAGTAACCGATACTGTCGGAGGTGTCGTCCAGGGAGCAACCGGCGCCCTTGGCGGAGTAACCGGCGCCCTGGGAGGATTACTCGGAGGAGCAACCGGTGCGCTCGGAGGAGTGACTGGCGCTCTGGGGGGAGTGACCAATGCCGTCGGGGGTGTCGTCGAGGGAGCAACCGGTGCCGTCGGGGGTGTTGTCGAGGGAGCAACTGGTGCCCTCGGAGGAGCGACTGGTGCCCTTGGGGGAGTGACCGATACCGTCGGAGGTGTCGTCCAGGGAGCGACCGGTGCGCTCGGGGGGGTAACCGGTGCTGCCACCAGTGCCCTTGCCCTTGGGGGAGTAGCCAGTGCCCTTGAGGGAGCAGCCGGTGTCCTTGAGGAAGCAGCCGATGCCCTTGAGAAAGCAGCTGATGCCCTCGGGGGGACAACCGGCACCGTCGAGGAATCACTTGAGGGAGCAACCGATACCCTGGGAGAGGCAACTGGTACCGTCGAGGAAACACTTGAGGGAGCAACCGATACCCTGGGAGAGGTAACCGGCGCCGTCGAAGAAGCACTTGAGGGAGCAACCGATACCCTCGGGGAAACAACCGGCGCCGTCGAGGAAACTCTTGGGGGAGCAACCGATACCCTCGGGGAGGCAACCGATGCCGTCGAGGAAACTCTTGAGGAAGCAACCGATACCCTCGGGGAGGCAGCCGGTGCCGTCGAGGGAACCGCGTCGGTCTCTACTCCCGAGCTACCGGAGGTCCCGACCGAGACTGCGCCGCTACCGGATGACCTCACAGCAATCCAGGGCATAGGCCCACGGGTGGCGGAGAGTCTCATCGAAGGGGGGATCGACAGCTATGAGAAACTGGCTGCCACCACGCCGGAGGATCTGGCCCAGGCACTCAAGCGCAAGATACCGAACATGGAGGACTGGGTCACCCAGGCCCGCAAGTTAGTGGATGATGTGCAAGATTCCTAGTACCCGGTTTCATCCAATTTTGCTGGTTGTCATTTCGAGCGAAGCGAGAAATCCTTGTCCCGACGGAGGAGAGATCTTGTGCCCAAACAACACCATCACTTCGTATAGAAGATCTCTCCCTTCGGTCGAGATGACAGAGACTGGTTTTACTGGAAAATTTTGCTGAAACGGGGTACTAGGTCCTGTTGACATTTAACCCTAACCGTTTGTTTTTCACCTGTTAGGTAGCCGCAATGCTCAAGCGGTCCGCACCGCGGACCCTACCCTAACCACCTGATTGACTGTAGAGTCCGCTGTGCGGACCTTCTAAATGTCAACACGACCTAGGTCCGATCCGGTGAGATTTCTAACCTGGGGTGGAGCCGGCGTAGCGGCTCCACCCGATCTCGATCAGCTTCCGCATCCTGATGGATGCGGCGACCCCCGATTATTGCGGTGCACGCCCGCATCCGAGCTAAGGGCCAGACCGGGCCCCGGAGCAGATTTCTTGGTATGAGCAAGTCCCTGCTGCAATCCATCCCGTCGTATACCGATCCCTCCGCCGCCAAGCATGCCGAGGTGGTGCCGGAGCCCGGTGCCGGTTTCGTGCTGACCCCGGTGGTGAAAGATCTCACCGAGCGGGCCCTGACCTATCTCGGCGCGGGCTACTCGATCCACTTCTCGGGCCCCGCGGGAACGGGCAAGACTACCCTCGCCTTCCATGTGGCCGCCCAGTTGGGCCGGCCAGTGTCCCTGATCCATGGCGACGATGAGTTCGGAAGCTCCGACCTGGTAGGCCGCGACGCCGGTTTTCACAAGTTCAAGGTGGTCGACAACTACGTCCATCAGGTGATGAAGACCGAAGAGCAAATGAGCACCCTGTGGGTGGACAACCGCCTCACCACCGCCTGCGAGCTGGGCCACATCCTGATCTATGACGAGTTCACCCGCTCCCGCCCGGAGACCAACAACGCCCTGCTGAGCGTGCTCGGCGAGCGCGTACTCAACCTGCCGAATGTGCGGCGCGACGGAGCGGGCTATCTGGACGTACACCCGGACTTCCGTGCCATCTTCACCTCCAACCCGGAGGAGTACGCGGGGGTACACAAGACCCAGGACGCACTCCTGGACCGGGTCATCACTCTCAACGTAGACCACTACGAGCGTGCGACCGAGATCGCTATCGTCCAGGGCAAGACCGGGATCAAGGGGCAGGACGCGATCCTCATCGTCGATATCATCCGGGAGCTGCGGACGGTCGGGGTGAACAATCACCGGCCTACCATCCGCGCCGCCATCGCCATCGGTAAGATACTGGCCTATCGGGGTATCCCGGCGAACCCGGTCCAAAGGTTCTTTCGCACCGTCTGCCACGACGTGTTCAATATGGACACCTTGAAGGTGACTCGCGAGGGGCAATCCCTGATGCCCGAAGTGGTGGACGAAATCATCGACCGTGTGGGCCGCAAGCCCGGCTACCGGCCCCAGGCAAACAACCAGCGCCGGGCCCCGGCCTCCGGTAAGGAGTAAATCCCTATGCCTTTGGATATCAGGAATCAAAAGATCAAGGGTCTGGCGGACCTCCGCACTAGCGTGAGGCGTGCGGACCACCGTGCCGAGAGCTATAAGGTCTACCTGCGGATTGCCATCCTGGAGATGGAAAAGGCCCACCGTAATGTCGAGCAGCGGCATATCTCGCGACGGGGGCAACTCCTGGATAAACGCTTCCGCGAAATCGACACCGAGAAACGCCAGCTGTTCGAGGCCATGAGCATGCGGGACACCACCCTCAAGGAGCTGCGCCCGGCTCACCAAGAGCGGACGACTGCGCAGCAGGCCGCGCGCCGCGCTGCTGTGGAAGCCAAACGCAAGGCCGATGGGCCGCAGCAGCGCCAGATCGCCAATGCCGAAGAGCAACGGCGGCGCGAGACGAAGGCCGCCCGCAAGCACGGACCACGGCAGCTGCGGCAGGGATTCAGGTTGCAATATTGAGTGGATGATCCGGTGGGCGGAGCGATAATAGGCAGGTTTAACAGGCCGTGCGGGTCCACTGGATCTAGCCCGTAGGGCGGGTCAGGCGCGTTCTCTGGCTCCCACGCTCCAGAGACTGTGAAAGTATTCGCTTTTCCTGATAGCGGTGGGATGAAACTTTTTATTTCGCGCTAAATTCTGTACAAAG
>NZ_FLUY01001456.1 GCF_900092655.1 Candidatus Thiosymbion oneisti | reverse complement strand
GAGAAGCGTAGTGAAGCCCAAGGTGGAAGCCGCGAGGCGAAGCTGGAGGACGGGTGGAGCCAGGACACGAGCGTAGGAACCCGAACCGGTAGCGAGGCCGGGTGCGGGCGCTAAGCGTGCGAGGGAACGCGAACTCCAACCGTCACCGAAAGACGCATTCGGTAGAGCCTGACGGCACGGGTCGAAAGCACATGTTCGGCTGGCTCCCCAGGCTCCGGCGTGGGAGCAAACTGGTCCCGACGGAGGAGGGATCTGACGCTCCAGCGTCGATTAAGCGCCTCGGTCGGCTAACCGCCAACGCCGATCAGCACCGAGGAGCTGCGTCCGTGGGAGCGGACAAGATGCCGTTCCCACGCTGGAGAGACTGTGAAAGAATTCACCGCTGGTAGTGGTGAGGGTAAACTAGCGGTCGAGCCAGATCCAATCGGCAGACCTTTATGGCGAGACGATACAAGCAAGGCACAGCCCGAGCTCAGGA
>NZ_FLUY01000884.1 GCF_900092655.1 Candidatus Thiosymbion oneisti | reverse complement strand
ATCCGTGAGCATGGTCAATTCGACAAAGACAGCACCATCGAGCACGACCTGCGCGAGCATGTGCTGCATGATCGCAGTCGGGATGTCACCAACAACGAGACCATCCAGATCGGGAAGGACCGTGCCAAGACCGTCGGCAGCGACGAAACCATCAGCATCGGCCACGACCGCAAAGAAACCGTTGCCAACGACGAGACCATCAACATCGGGCATGATCGGGTTGAAACCGTAGCCAACAACGAAACCACGACCATTGGTTCCAACCGTAGTGAAAACGTCGGCAACAACGAAGTCGTTACCGTCGCGCTGACACGCACCCATAACGTCGGCATCAATGATATGCTCAATGTAGGTGGAGCAAACGAGGTAACCGTGGGTGGCGCACAGGCCATTACCGTAGGTGGTGCCTAGGCCATTACTGTCGGCCTGGCGCAAGCCGTGTCCGTAGGCATGAATCAGGCCATGAACATCGGCAAAAACCTGACGATCGACGCCGGTGACTCCATCACCCTTACCACCGGCAGCGCCAGCATCTCCATGAAGAAGGACGGTACCATTACGATCCAGGGCAAGGACATCACCGTCAAGGGCTCCGGCGTTATCAACGCCAAGGCGAGCAAGAACGTGGTTATTAAAGGCAAGAAGATCCTGGAGAACTGAACCCATGGAAACGAACCGCAACCAAGACCGAGCGGAGACCGCCGGGGCAGAACCTACCGAGATTACCGAACGCTACGACGGCGTTATCATCGGCCTCCTGCTCGGATTCCACGAGGACGGAGCGCCACTTGTCGCCTTCCCCGGCAATCCGCAGGAGACGGCCCTCAAGGCCCGCACCACCACCAGGCTTGAGGGCACGGATGTGGGCCGCGAGGTTGCCCTCCTGTTTGAAGGCGGCGACCCGCACCTGCCCCTGGTCATCGGCATGGTGCAGCATCCCGAGCGAAAGACCGAGGCTCCAGTACCCTTCACCGCCGATCTGGACGGCGAGCGCATCCTGCTCCGGGCGCAGAAAGAGATCGTCCTCAAATGCGGCAAAGCCAGCATCACACTGACAAAAGCAGGCAAGATCCTGATCCGAGGCGCCTACCTGCTCAGCCGTTCCTCGGGTGTTAATCGGATCAAGGGCGGGTCGGTGCAGATCAACTGAGCGCTACTGGGAATCCTCTGGTGTTGCAGATCACCGATCACACCCCCTTTGTCACCGCACTGGCCGTGTTTCCGGATCAGGAAGGTGTGGATACCGTCTTCTCGGTTACCAAAGGGACCTTCGACATCGGACCTGAAGGGCTCCGAGTCGCAGCGGAACAATTGCCGGTGGTACGTGCCGATGAATGCTGGGACGAGCCGGGCACCTCCTCGATTCGGTATGCCGCCGAACTCGGCCTTACCAAACCGGCAACCGACATCGTGATGATCGGTCATGCCTACGCACCGGCCGAACGGCAGGTAACTTCCATTGACGTCGGCCTGATGGTCGGTTCCCGACGTAAGATCATACGGGTCTTTGGTGATCGTTGCTGGGACCGAACCTTGGGCATTGCCCACTTCACCGACCCCCTTCCCTTTTCCGAGCTGCCTTTACGTTATGAGCACGCTTTCGGTGGTCGGGACCAGGTTTCCGGGCGCGATGGAAGCCAAACCCGCGTGTGCTCGGCCAATCCCATCGGTCGCGGCTTTCGCGTCCGGGGGAGTGAACAGGCGCTAACCGGAATGCCCTTGCCCAACCTGGAGGACCCGAAACACCTCATCGATAGCCCGAAGGATCGTCCCCCACCGGCCGGATTTGGCTACATCCATCCCCACTGGGAACCGCGCCGGCGTTATGCGGGGACCTACGACGAACACTGGCAGAAGAACCAGGCCCCCTATCTGCCAGCGGACTTCGATCCCCGCTTCAATCAGGCCGCCCACCCGGATCTGATCGCCGACGGCTATCTGCAGGGAGGTGAAGGGGTAAAAATCGTCAATGCCTACAAGTCGGGCCCCCTGCACTTCCAGCTACCGCATATCCGTCTGTCCGTCGACTTTATGATCGACGGTGCCGTGCATACCCGCACCCCGGCGTGGGACACCCTGGTGCTCGAACCGGACCGGCACCGTTTCATTGCGGTGTGGCGCGCAAGCATCCCCTGTGACAAACAGGTCTTGCAGGTGCGCGAGGTGGTCGTGCGGTGCCTGGACGCCGATATCGACCTTGGATGAATAAATTGCCCTCACCACGCATCGTCATCACGGCAGCAGGCGCCGCGACCCCCGTGGGCCTCACGCTGCCCCAGACCGCGGCCGCGGTACGCGCGCAGATCGCCAATTTCAATGAGATTAGCTGGTGCGACAAAGAATACGAGCCCTTCGTCATCGCCTATATCCCCGAGGAATGCCTGCCTGACCTGCCGAGCACCCTGACTGCCTCGACGCAGTACAGCCGGCGGGAATCCCGGATGCTCCGGGCCGCCAATCTGGCCTTGCAAGATCTGGCTCGGGCGCAGCCGGATTTGGACGCAGCCATCCCCTTATTGCTCGCGTTGCCACAGGACGCTACGACCGATCATAACGAACTGTGGAATGCCGTGCTGTCGCTGACCTCGCTACCGATCGATCCGGAACACAGTGCGATCATTCCGCGTGGCCGAGCGGCCGGACTCATTGGAATCGACGAAGCAACCAAGCTCCTGACTCAGGGTACGGCCGAGTTTGTCCTGGTCGGTGGCTGTGATAGCGAATATGACCTGGAACGGCTAGGACATCTGGACCGCGTCGGCCGCCTCAAGTCGGATATCAACCTGGATGGCTTTATCCCCGGTGAAGGCGCCGGTTTTCTGCTCCTTGGCACCGAGCGCGCAGCGGCGAAGCTGGGATTATCGACGCTGAGTGTCATAGCGGCCACCGCCAGAGGCTTCGAGCATGGTCACCTCTACAGCGAGACCCCCTATCGCGGTGAAGGCCTGTCCGAGACCTGGCAAGCGCTACTCAGTAACCTATCGAGCCAAACAGAACACAAGATCGCCACCCTATACAGCAGCATGAATGGCGAAAGCTATTGGGCCAAGGAATTGGGCGTATGCAGCATTCGCCATCAGGACAGCCTGGTCGAGGCCCCCTTCATTTCGCATCCGGCGGACTGCTTCGGCGATCTCGGGGCGGCCTTTGGTCCCGTGATGATCGGCCTGGCCACCACCGGCCTGCAACGGGGCTATCGTCGAGGACCGGTACTCGTCTATTGTTCTTCGGATCACGGCCACCGTGCCGCCGCGATCCTCCACAAAATCCAATGCCATTAAGTTAAGCCTCAAGGCCCCTCTCCTGGCGAGGGTGTCGCAAAAGCCCCTCTCCCGCCGGGAGAGGGGTTGGGGAGAGGGCGAACAAAGACAGCGCGCGACCGATCACAAATGGTGTCGGCGACACTTAACTTAATGGCATTGCCACAAAATCTAACCGAGAGGAGCACATCATCATGGCCCAAACCACCTTCGCCAACGGCCGCGGCATTGTCCACCAGAGTAGCGGCGGCATGAGCACCGTCTTTCCCGATGTCTGCAAGACGCCCGTGGGGTCATCCATGCCGCCCATTCCTTACCCCAATACCGGAAAATCCTCCGACACCTCCGGCGGACCCAAAACCGTGAAGACCGACGGAAAAATGCCGATGGTCAAAGGCGCCAAATACAAGGTCACTACCGGCGACGAGGCGGGCGTGGCCGGGGGCATCATCAGCGGTACCCATAAGGACGTGGCCGAATTCATGCTCTACTCCTTCGACGTCAAATTCGAAGGGCGGAATGTGTGTCGTCTGGGTGATCCCTTGTTTCATAATAAGAAAAACGCGATGGGATAGCGAATGACGGAAATTGGCGAAGACGTGGGGAATCAGACTGATCCACCGGAGGATATCTGTGAGAAGCTGCGAAAAAAAATAGATGAGCTCATTAATCGCAACAAGCGCGAGCTTGGTGGGGGGGGTACCCATGGGCTTAAACACCGCTTTGCGGAACAAGTCAATGCCCCGCTCAATCATGGACCGGGAACGCCGGAGTGGATCAACCATGAAGGAAATATTAAAGGGGATCAAAAAGCGTTAAGGCGTGCATTAGAAAGATTCAGAGACAATCACTGTGGGCCGCCGCCAAACGGCGCCGGGACTTGGGCAAGACGCCCCGTACCGACACGCGAACAGTGGCTTCCACGCCCAGCGGTCGATATGGATGCGGTAAAGGTTGTTGCAGGAGGGACGGTAGCGGGTGGCGCAGGCTATCTGATTTATCGGGGAATACGTATGCTGCCTTCACTTGCTGCTCCTCCTCTGTGGCCCACAATCCCCGCGAACCTCGCTATTCCATAAGGAGTCGCTATGCAAGCCTCCCTACTGAAACCGGAGCAATGGGGACTGATATTCACGCTTCTCAGTCTGGATATCATGCTGCCTATGTATGAACCCATGGGCCTGCAAATAACAGAGAAAGAAAGATTCGTGGCCATGCTGCGCCGGCTGATCATCGAGAATCGGCGGGCCTATGAAGCGAATCCCTCCGTCATCCCCCCCCTGGCGGAAAACGTCCTGAAAGCGGTGGAATCCTCCTTCGGCGGGGCGCAAACCAGGCATTTCTTTCTATGGTCAACCACTGTATTTACTGACGTTCCTGCCGACAATCCCCAATGGGATCACTGGGAAATAGTATTTTCTTACATGATGCGCGATGCCGACATGTGGGAGAAGCTAAAGCTGGAAGAAGGGAAAAAGAAACGCATTGCGAACGTCTATTGGAATACCAGGAAGCCGGAGCGGGATCTCCTGGAAGAAAAGATCACCACCCTCAAGGGCAGGCTCTTATCCGATTGGGATCTGGAGATGTATTCCATCCATCGGTTCAACAACGACGATGAGAGCTTCGACCCATTCAACACGGTTCTGCAAACGGCGGAAATCAACCATTTCCAGTTATTCTGGGAAAGCCTCCTGCCGTTGCTCTCGGCCGCTGAAAAATCCGAGTTGAGGGCCTATGCCAAAGAGTTCCTCTCCGAGCTGCTGGCACCGGATCCGCTAACGGAGTCTGGGTTGGAAGGCTATCCACCAGAGGTTATTTCCGTGCTGATGGAACCGATACCGCTGACTCTGCCCTATCCGGACGAGTTACGGAGAGCGATATGATCATCATTCGCGAAGAGGAATTCATGGCGCCGGAAGGCGAAGTCGACCAGCAATACAAAGAGGAATTGGCAGAACAATTGCGGCATGATCGCCCGCAAGCTACCCAAGGCGCCACGGATCAGGAGTTGTGGGACACTGCCAGAGAGGCGGTGGAGAATGCCCGGGAGTTGGAGATCTTCGAGGGCAGGGATATCTATCGTTTCATTTTGCTCTCCTTTGCGCCCAAAGAATTACGCGAATCCCCGTTTTTGCAAAGCGTATTGATCCGCGTACTCAATAACCTCGACATGTCCGGAGAAAATAGAATGGATTTTATCGAAAAGCAGATTATCCCCCGGATCGGTCGGGCCCCCTCTGTCAGAATAGATCCGTAGATTTGCGTTAAAATCGGAGCTGTGGCGATGACCCAAATCGGTGAAGGAGTCCACGCCACAACCGGCACCGCCTCCAACTGCGAATGCACGGCAACCGGACATCCAATCGATGTCGCCACCGGCCGCGTCTTTGTCGTCGACAAAGACATCACCTTCACCTATCCCCTCTCCATCGGACTCTTCCGTACCTGGTCGAGTAGCCATGCCGGCAGACCAGGCCTGTTCGGTAGCGGCTGGACATCCTTTCTCGACCTACGCCTCGTGCTCGATCCGGACGAGCTCATCTACTACGACGACGAAGGCCGGGCAATCTCCCTTCCCCTGATTGCGGTCGGCGACTCATTTTACCTGGCGGCGGAAGGACTCACCTTACTGCGTCTCGAAGATCATTTCGAGCTAACCCAGCGCAATGGTAGAAGCTACCGTTTCACCCCCGACGGCCGATTGCAGCGCGTACAAAGTGGTCACTACCACAGCATCGACCTCCTCTATCAAGGCGTAACCGTCCAGCCCCCACCTCGTCATTCCGACTGGGACGCCGGAATCCAGGCGCCCAGGATGGGAACAAGGCATGGCAAACTAAGGGGGGCTGAACGGTTACATCAAGGCGAACAACTCATTGGCCTCAAAGACGCCGGAAGCAAGGACTATCGTCTCGTCTACGATGACCTCGGGCGGCTCACCGCAATCTACTGCCATATCCAATCCGCGCAACAAGAAATCAGACTGCGGGGATATACCTATGACAACCGCAACCGCCTGACCGCGGTACACGATGAATTCGCCAACCCATTACAATATACATATGATGACAATGACCTTTTAATTGCAGAGATAAATCGCAACGGATACTGCTTCAACTACGAATACGACGCCCAAGGCAGATGCATCAAAAACTGGGGAGACCAAGGCGAATATTATCGCGAGCTGCGCTACACAACCGGGCAGGGAAAAACCGAAGTAATCGACTCGTTACAACAAAAAACCACCTACTACTGGAACCGACAAGGTTTGGTCGTCATGGTCGTAGACGCCGCGAGCGGCGTTCACCAATACCATTATGACCGGAATCGTCGCCTGATCGGTGAAATCGATGCCAACCAAAATACCATCACCTATGAATACGATGAACAAGGACGGCAAACCGCAAAGACCGACCAGGAAAACAACCGCTGGGAAACGGTTTACGACGACGACAAGCCCGATGTGCATATCGACCCACTCGGCAATGAAATAATCCGCATCCATGACCAAGACGACAACCTGATTCAGGAAGAAGACAGCCAAGGCAATCGCCAAACCCACCAGACCGCCGCCGGGAAAAGCACACAGGAAAATCACCCGGCAGTCCGGAAAGAATACGATGAATGGCATCGTCTATTGTCTATGGGCGATGCCGAAGGACATACCAGGCATTTCGTCTACGACCTGAAAGGGCGTTTGATCCGCGAGCGCGACAAAAACGGCAACGAAACCAGCTATGGCTACGACGCCGAAGACAATCTGATATGGACACGCGACCCGCTAGGGAACGAAAAGAGATTCATCTATCGCGGACTGAACAAACTCAGCGAACAACGCGACGAAAACGGCAACACAGTCAAATTCGAGTACGACAGCGAAGGACAGCTCACCACCATAACCAACGAAAACAACGAAAAACACACCTTCAGCTATGACGCTTGCGGACGGCTCAGCAGCGACATCGGTTTTGGCGGCGAGACCAACACCTATGGTTACGACCGCAAAGGAAACATCGTTACAGTATCGCGCCCCGGCGGCTCGCTGGACATCCGCTACGACAAAACAGGAAGGATCGTCGAAATCGCCGGCCACGACCCAGCGGGGACCCACTGTCGCAACACCTACCAATACGACCAAGCCGGGCGACTCATCGAAGCGAGCAACGAACACAGCACCGTAAGATTCGAATACGACGCGCTAGGACGCATCATCAAAGAACAGCAAGGGGAGCAATCAATCGAGCGCGTGTATGATGCCGCCGGAAATCTCATCGCACGCAAAGGGCCTTGGGACACAAGTATAGAATTCGAATATGACGAAAACGACAACCTCGTGGGCGTCACCCTGCCCGGTGACAAAATCATCCGGCTCCTACTCAACGACCAAGGACAACCGGTCGAGCGACAGCTGCCCGGGGGCTCCTATTCGCACTGCAAACACGACCCGGAAAACCGCCTGTTATCGCAGAAAATACACGACCCGAGCAGCGATTTGCTGACTGAACGGAAATATAGCTACGACCAAAACAAAAGAGTCATCGTAATCGAAGACAATAAACGCGGCACGAAACGGTATGCATACGACCCATCGGGGCGATTAATCCGAGAATCGCAAGACAAAGCGCAAGACACGGAAGACTTTATTTACGACGCGGCCGGCAACCTGTTACAAAGAGGCCACCATCAGGCACAGTATGCCAGCGGAAATCGGCTGCTCTCTTCCACCCATGGGGCCGCAGGGTTCGACTACACCCACGACGCACGGGGTAACATCGCGACGCGACGCGGCGAAAATGGAATCACGCAGCTTCAATACAACAGCTTCAACCAGCTCATCGGTTGCTTTGATTTAGCGGCCGGATGCGATCTAAACTATTTCTACGACGCGCTGGGCCGGCGGATCGGAAAGAAGGCGTTTGATGGAACAGAGGTCACCTACTACTGGGATCAACTTCAACTGATTGCAGAAGAACCTGAGCGTAAGAACAAGACCATATACATCTTCAAGCCAGAGACCTCCATTCCCCTTGCCATTTTACAAAACGGGACGGCCTACTTTTGTCATACCGACCACTTAGGAACCCCGCTGGAGATTACCGACGAAGCAGGAAAACTCGTCTGGCAAGGAAACTACGACGCCTTCGGGGCCTGTGAAGAAAAGGTTGCTATAATCCCCAACCTACTGCGATTTCCAGGACAACAGTTTGACCGCGAAAGCGGTCTTCATTACAATGTCTTCCGCTATTATGACCCGCGAATTTCTCGCTATATTACGCAGGATTCAATCTCGTATTTAAGCAAGGACTTCAATTTATATCGATATGCCCGCGGCGCCCCTGTTTACAGGACCGATCCTTTTGGATTGGCACCCATAGCAATTCCCGTCGCGGAAGTCCTCATCCCCGCAATAGTTAAGGGGCTTGCCTGGGTAACAGGAATCGTGTTGGCGGCGGTGGGAGCAAAGGAAGCAGCGGATGAGATTTCTAAGTCTAAATCAAAATCGAAGGAAGAGGAAAAGTGTGAGGAAGGTAATAAAGGCAAAAAACGAAGAAAGACCAAGGAAGAAAAAGAGCAGCAGTTAAAAGATATGAAAAAGAATCCCCCCGATCATCCTGATTACGAACCTCCCAAGAACTGGAATGGAAAAAAGGTAAAAAATCCGAATGGATCGGGAAGTGGATGGCCAGACAAAAAGGGAAGGGTTTGGCAACCAACAGATCATAAGGGCAAGGCGCATGGACCTCATTGGGATGTTCAGAGTCCTGGTGGAGGGTATACGAATATATACCCGTTGGATTGAAATCCCGAGATCTTAATTCTACTTTTCCACATTCCATAACAACCCATCGATCTTCGAGGTGAATTGTCATGATAGACCTGGTGGAAAAACAAGATTTAGCGCAATATCATCGGCGCTGTCATTTTGATTACGCCAGCTACTTGGATTGGCTGGATGAAGATGAGATCTCATCCGACTATCATGTCGTATCGACGGCTAATATTCAAATAAGAGACAGGAGTGAATGGAATACATTGGGACGAGAGATCCATGACGTAGAGAGGTTAAGGACGCACGCGCAAGAGGTCTGTAAAATTGTCCGCTCGTTGGGCGTAAAAACCTTTGTTGCCCAACATGAATACTTGCCGGGTATTTGGTTCCCGGAACACCTGATCTCAGAAAAATCCGTAGCCGACAAAATTTCATATATTCGATCAAAGGTGGGCTCCATCGACATTTCGCGCTTCGATGGTGGATTCAGGATCGAAGACGAGATATGTGATTTTGTTGGTGTTTTTATCGACTATCCTTTCTTGAAAGACCGATGGCACTATAAGGATATCGATATTATTTCAATGGAGCGGGACCTGATTATAAAGATCAACCATCACTTATCGATACAGTTCGTAACGTCAAGTAGGGATGCGGCAGAAGAGATCCTGGGTTTATGTGGTGAGACTGATATTATTTCCATCGACTAATGAATCTTCCCCGCTCCAAGGGGCGGGTATCAATCGGATAGGAGTCTTTTTTCTCGCCGCAAGCGGGGGAACTCGATCCACAGAGATTAAAGAGGAGTAACGAAAATGAGAGAAAATTATATTGGAGTCAATTTGCTGTTTGCAAATCGACAATCTTCAGCTTTGAATGCGATACTGAATTCGTATGTATTGAATAGTGAGAACTATAAGGATACTATAGACGAAACGAGTCGAATTGCCAATAAAGTCAACATCTTTAACAGCGAAAAAGGGCTGGGTAGCATGAAATACCTGGGTATCGAGGATATTTTCTGGGTAATTGGCCCTTTAGAAGAAGGAGCAATGCTGGGCAGGATGACAAGTTGGGGAATTACATTTGAAGAGGCTAAAGCACTCAGTATTTCTCATGAATCATTTAGTTTTTTAAAAAAACCGCGCTCTTATAAGGAAGGGCAGTTTTTAGCCACTCCAATATACTATGTATCCGATCCGGAAAATCCCCGCGCCATCTCTTGCCACATGCTTGTCGAGTGTACCGATTTGTCTTCTGTTACGGAAAGAGCCATTGGCCTTTCGAGAAGTATTTCATTTCTCAAAAAGATTGTAGCTTGCGATGCCGAAGGAACGAAATTAGAAGACCTGAATTTTGTTGGCTTTGAAGATATTGCGTTAATCTATCAGAATATCAGGAAAGGTGGGGCTTTTATTGAGCTAATTAATGACTCATTTGCGTCGGTTAAAGATATGAAGCATATCCTTATGACTGAAGAGCAATTAAAGGATTTTTTTCGTTCGTATCCTGATACTCCATAGCTAGTACCTGACATCAGTTGAAAAGTAACTTTTTATACCGGTTGGATGGTAGGGAAGAAGGTAGTGGCTAAATTTTAAGTGATGAAGTCTGCCGACCCCTACCCCGTCATTCCGGCAGGGATTGCCGGAATCCAGG
>NZ_FLUY01000883.1 GCF_900092655.1 Candidatus Thiosymbion oneisti | reverse complement strand
GGGTAGTGGCTAAATTTTAAGTGATGAAGTCTGCCGACCCCTACCCCGTCATTCCGGCAGGGATTGCCGGAATCCAGG
>NZ_FLUY01000878.1 GCF_900092655.1 Candidatus Thiosymbion oneisti | reverse complement strand
CAGCCCGTAGGATGCGGTGAGCGCGGCAGGTCTTACAGGATGGCATCACGCGGAGGCGCGAACCGCATCAAAGCAATCCTGAATGATTTGGCGTTGTTGGAGGATTCGACGTGTTGCGTTGCGATGCACCAAGGCCCGCATCGGATCGTCTGCCGGGTGGGTGCCGGCGTTTTAAAGCAACCTACACCCTTGCGGAT
>NZ_FLUY01001541.1 GCF_900092655.1 Candidatus Thiosymbion oneisti | reverse complement strand
TCGTAGCCTGGAAACTCGTTCATCAGATTACCCGTGGCTTGGACTTATGGTCGGCTCATTCTCCTATGAAGACCGCGAGCGACGAAACCTATCATAGCTTTGTCGAGTCGGGGATCTTCAAGAAACTTCAGGCAAGCGAACGATGGATTTTGCCTTATAAACTCAAGGAGAGGATCAGGAATGAAGGCAAAAATGAAGGGATTCAACTTGGGAAAGAAGAGGGATTAAAAGAAGGGGAGAAGAAAGTAAGGGAAAAAGCTATTGAAATAGCAAAGGCAATGAAGCAAGAAAAGATCAGTATAATAGTCATTGCTAGAACTTCAGGGCTTTCAATCGAAGAGATTAAAGAACTATAATCAATCAGTTTGGCTTTCAAGAAGCGTAGAACGGAGTTTCAAATGGATAACAATTTACTTGATTCCGCTTTAAAGATGCCCCCAAACGAACGAGTGGCGTTCGCGGAGTTAATTCTCGCCAGCATTGACCATGAGGAAGAAGAGACCAGGAATTGCTGGGTGTTGGAAGTAAGAAAAAGGATAGAAGAGGTAAATAGGGGGAAAGCGAAACTTTTAGATTTTGAGAAGCTTTATGTTGAAGGTTGAAATTCACGAGTTCGCTTCAAACGAGTTTAACGAGGCGATAGAATGGTATGACGCTCAATCGAAGGGACTGGGGAATCGATTTAAAAAAGCGGTAATAAGACAAATCGGAAGCGTACGCAAAAATCCGAATTGGTATCCAAAAGAGGAAGAGGATATTTACAACCACTACCTGCGGATTGAAAAAGTGACAGAGTAACGTCTCAATGACTCATAAGGCCAAGCTGAAATGGCATTGTCGCAGGGGAATGCGCGAGTTGGACCTGCTGCTCGAGGGGTTTTTGGTGGATCGATACGAGGCCCTCTCCGCGGCCGACCGTGCGAGTCTTGAGCGTCTGCTAGATTGCCGCAACGAGGACCTCATGGCGTGGCTCATCAATGGGGATTCTCCAAAAGACGAGCAGTTGGCGGGAATCGTGAACCAGATACGAACTCGACACTTATAATCCAAGATATTTCCCGCGGCTGATTGTCCAAGATGCTTTTGGAAATCTATTTATCCCACCTCTACCGGGAAAGGCGGATTCTTTAGAGGCTGTCCAAAAACTAATACCTTGATTTTTAATGGGTATGGATAAAGGTACTTGATTACCCACGAGAACCAGCCACGATCCTGGAAAATGGTCTAGAATAGAACATAAAGAGAATCATTGAGTTAGGGGAGGGTAAGGTCATGTCGAGGGATTCCATCCAGTTCCAAAAAGGGCTCAGTTTGCCGGAATTCCTGGAGCATTACGGCAGCGAACAGCAATGCTATGACGCGCTCTTCAAGCTGCGCTGGCCGGACGGTTTCGTCTGCCCGAATTGTGGTAACACAACGCATTGCCGGATCACAAGCCGTAAGGTCTATCAGTGCAACCGTTGCCACCACCAGACAACGCTGACCAGCGGTACCCTCTTCGCATCCACGAAGCTCCCGTTGACGAAGTGGTTCCTGGCGATCTACTTCCTCACCCAGCGCAAGACCGGCCTATCGGCACTCCAGTTGAAGCGAGCCATCGGGGTCAGCTACAACACCGCCTGGAAGCTTAAGCACAAGCTGATGCAGGTCATGCTGGAGCACCAGAAGGGAGAGATGCTGACTGGTCGTATTGAGATGGACGATGCCTACATCGGGGGCGAACGGCCTGGAAAGCCGGGGCGCGGCGCACGCCATAAAGCGCCATTTATCGCCGTTGTCGAGACTGAAGAAGAGACTCACCGCCCCCAGCGTATGCAGCTGCGTGCCGTCAAAGGTTTTCGCAGTTGTGAAATCGAGCGTTACGCCAGCGCCAACTTGTCGCCTGGATGCCGGGTTGTCAGCGATGGGTTGGTCTGTTTCACAGCGGTTGAAAAAGCGGGGTGTCGCCATGTTGGCATTGTCTCTGCAGGCGGCAGAAAAGGCGTCGAACATCCTTCATTCAAATGGGTCAACACGCTGCTTGGCAACATAAAGAACGCCATCACCGGTACGCTTCACTCCGTGAGCCTCAAGCACGTACCCAGGTACCTTGCTGAGTTTGAGTATCGATTCAACAGACGGTACCGGTTGGGCGACATGGTCGAACGCCTCACCTCTGTTGCACTCAGGACACCACCAATGCCATACCGCCTCTTGCGCATGGCTGAGATTTATGGGTAATCAAATTAAGTTAAGCCGTCATTCCAGCAGGGATTGCCGGAATCCAGTCCGCGGGAGCGGACAAGACGGCGTTCCCACGCTGAGCGTGGGAACGAGCTGGATGCTCACAGCCCATCCTGGGCTGGCTCGCTGTTGGCTATGTCCCCACTTAAAGATTGACCACTATCCCTGCGTGAAGCCCTTCGGCGGCTGTGAGAAAATCGGCCCCCCTTGACCATTTGTTGTGCCTCGCCTCCCGAACCCGATGATGTCCACCACAGCCGCCAGGGTAACCGCCGCTCCCAGTCCCGTTTCCCCCCTCGCGCCGCCGCTGCCTGCTAAAACCGGCGAGCGCTTACTGTGGGGCCGCCTGTACGGATCGAGCCGGGCCCTGGCCATCGCCAAGGCCGCCGAACGGGCGCCGGGGCCGGTGCTGGCCGTGGTGGAGGACGTGCAGACCACTGCCCAGCTACAGGCCGAGCTCAAGTTCTTCCTGGTCGGCTCCGAGCTGCCGGTGCTCGGTTTCCCGGATTGGGAGACCCTTCCCTATGACCAGTTCTCACCCCTGCCAGAGCTGGTCTCCGAGCGTCTGCTGACCCTGCATCGGCTGCCGAGCCTGAAGCGCGGCCTCCTGGTGGTGCCGACGGGTACCTTGCTCCAACGTCTGGCGCCGCGGGAGTATGTGGATAGCCACTCCCTGGTACTGGCGGTCGGTGACCGCCTGGATCTGGATGCCATCCGCCGCCGCTTGGAGCAGGCCGGCTACCAGTGCGTGTCCCAGGTGATCGCCCACGGCGAGTTCGCGGTGCGCGGCTCCCTGCTCGACCTCTTCCCCGCCGGCAGCAACCTGCCCTACCGGATCGATCTGTTCGACGCGGAGGTAGAGAGCATCCGCACCTTCGACCCGGACAGCCAGCGTTCCCGGGATCAGGTCCCCCACATCCGGTTGTTGCCGGCCCGGGAGTTCCCCTTAAGTGAGGAGGGAATCGCCGCCTTCCGCCAGCGCTACCGCAGGACCTTCGAGGGCGATCCCAAACAGAGCCTGATCTACCGCGAAGTCTCCGCGGGCTCGGTCCCCGGTGGTCTGGAGTACTACCTGCCCCTGTTCTTCGATCGCACCGCCACCCTGTTCGACTATCTTCCCGAGGGGACGCTGGTGATCGAGGACGCCCAATGTCGGGAGGCGGCGGAGCGCTTCCTCGCCGACGTGGCCGTCCGCTATGAGCAGCGTCGGCACGACCTCGAGCGCCCCCTGCTGCCTTCCAACCGGCTCTATCTGACGACGGACGAGCTGGCTGCACGGCTCAACCGCATGTCCGGCGTCATGCATCAGGCAACCGAGATAGCGGAACGCCGCAAGGGCTTTAGCGGGGTGGTGAACTTCGCCACCCGCACGCTACCGGCGCTGGCGATCCAGGCCCGGACGGCCCAACCCGACGGGGCGCTGCGGGAGTTTCTCGCCACGCCCGGGCGGCGCGTGTTGTGCACCGCCGAGAGCGCTGGCAGGCGCGAGATGCTGCTGGAGAACCTGCACGGATTCGGCATCGAGGTACGCCCGGTGGCCGGCTGGCAGGCGTTTGTCGCGTCCGGCGAGACCTTGGGACTGGCGGTGGCGCCCTTGGAGCAAGGGCTGTTCCTGAAGCATGGGGGGGAGCCTAAGGGGGAGCACGAAGATCTGGCCCTGATCACCGAGACCCAGCTCTACGGTACGCAGGTGCGTCAGGCCCGCCGACGGCAGCGGGCCGAACGCGACGGCGAGGCGGTGGTCCGCAACCTCACGGAGCTGCACCTGGGCGCTCCCGTGGTGCACGAGGATCACGGCGTCGGCCGCTATCTGGGGCTCCAGACCCTGGAGATCAACGGCATGGCTACCGAGTTCCTGACCCTGGAGTACGCCCAGGGCGACAAGCTCTATGTGCCGGTTGCCTCCCTGCACCTGATCTCCCGTTACACCGGCGCCTCCGAGGCGGCCGCCCCCCTGCACCGGCTGGGGAGCGGACAGTGGGAGAAGCTCAAACGCCGGGCCGCGGAGAAGGTGCGGGACGTGGCCGCCGAGCTCTTGGATGTCTATGCGCGCCGGGCCGCGCGCCAAGGCTTCGCCTTCCCGATCGATGGGGAGGACACTGCCGCCTTCGCCGCGAATTTCGAGTTCGAGGAGACCCCGGACCAACAGCAGACCATCGACGCCGTACTCGCCGACATGACCGATGCCAAGCCCATGGACCGGGTGGTGTGCGGCGACGTCGGCTTCGGCAAAACCGAGGTGGCTATGCGGGCCGCCTTCACGGCGGTGCAGGGGGGCAAGCAGGTGGCCGTGCTGGTGCCTACCACCCTGCTCGCCCAGCAGCACTATGAGAACTTCTCGGACCGCTTCGCCGACTGGCCGGTCCGGGTCGAGAGCCTGTCACGCTTTCGCACCGCCAAGGAGCAGCAGCGCATCCTCGCGGGCCTGGCCGATGGCACTATCGACATCGTGGTCGGCACCCATAAGCTGCTGCAGAAGGGCATCATCTTCAAGCAGCTCGGGCTGGTCATCGTGGATGAGGAGCACCGCTTCGGGGTCCGTCACAAGGAACGGCTCAAATCCCTGCGCAGCAAGGTGGACATCCTGACCCTGACCGCCACCCCCATCCCGCGCACCCTGAATATGGCCATGTCCGGCCTGCGGGACCTGTCCATCATCGCCACGCCGCCGGTGGCGCGCCACCCCATCAAGACCTTCATGAGTCAGTGGAACGACGCCCTGATCCAAGAGGCCTGCCTGCGCGAGCTCAAGCGCGGCGGCCAGATCTATTTCCTCCACAATCAAGTGGAGACCATCGACAATACGGCCAAAAAGCTCGCGGCCCTGATCCCGGAGGCCCGCATCCAGGTCGCCCACGGCCAGCTGCGCGAGCGAGAGCTGGAACGGGTGATGCGGGACTTCTACCATCGCCGCTTCAACCTGCTGGTGTGCACCACCATCATCGAGAGCGGCATCGACGTACCCAGCGCCAACACCATCCTCATCAACCGCGCCGATAAGCTGGGCCTGGCCCAGCTCCATCAGCTCCGCGGGCGGGTCGGGCGCTCCCACCACCGGGCCTATGCCTATCTGCTCACCCCGCCCCCGGCGGCCATGACCCCGGATGCCAAGAAGCGCCTGGAGGCCATCGAATCCCTGGAAGACCTGGGGGCCGGCTTCACCCTGGCTACCCACGACATGGAGATCCGCGGTGCCGGCGAGCTGCTGGGAGAGGAGCAGAGCGGCCAGATCCAGGAAATCGGCTTCAGCCTCTATATGGACCTGCTCGAACGGGCGGTCGCGGCCCTCAAATCCGGCCGCACCCCGGCGCTCGACCGTCCCCTGGACCCGGGCGCCGAGATCGATCTGGCCGTTCCCGCCCTGCTGCCGGACGACTACCTGCCCGACGTACACAGCCGCTTAGTTCTGTACAAACGGATCGCCGGCGCGGCCACCGGCACGGCGCTCAAGGAGCTGCAGGTAGAGATGATCGACCGCTTCGGCCTGCTGCCGGACCCGGCCAAGAACCTGTTCGCCGTCACGGCACTCAAGCTCAAGGTCAAGCCCTTCGGCATCAAAAAGATCGAGGCCGGCCCCACCGGCGGACGCATCCTGTTCGACGCCGAGCCCAAGATCGACCCTACCCGCATGATCGAACTCATCCAGGCCAACCCTAAGGAATTCAAACCCGAGGGCACGGACAAGCTACGCTTCTTCCGCGACCTGACCGATCCGGCCAAGCGGGTGCAGCAGGTCAGTGCCGTTATTCAACAGATAACGGGTTGAGCTGCAAAGGTGCAAAGGGTGCAAAGATTTTTTTGATCCGCAGATTGTTTCATTTGCTAAAGCAAGGGGTGAAACAAATTGCCAAGCACATTGTCACCGATGCGTAGGTCTGCCTTGGGCAAGAATTTGCGGGGCTGAACCTTCTTGTTTATCTGCTTGCGCTGTGGAAAAGTCAGCCAGGTAGGTTGGGCAAAGCCCGCCATGGACGGCGGGCGTGCCCAACAAATTGGTTGGATGTTAGGCCCGGGCCATCCAAAGATGCGGTTCGCTGCCTGCCCGTGCGTCCCTTCACCTAGACAGGTGCTCACCGCATCCTACGCGCTGTTTTGGGTAAAAACGTGAAAATGACCTATTCCAGAGAATATACTTCCAGCTCCGCTCCAACGTCACGAAACACCAACCACTGGAGCGTTCAAAACGGCGCTCCTACCCTGAAAGCTGGGAACGAGCAGGCAGCGCGTGAGCGGCGGGTGACCGCATTGCGTTCCTGGTTGGACAGCTTGCCGGAGGTGCCGTCCGTTCCGGCGCACGCTATCGACCGTTCCGAGCTCTATTGATGCCGACCTATCTCCTCGATACGAATGTCGTACTTCGTCTTCTCGACCGAAATGACGCTGCTCATAACCAGTGCCGGCTGGCCGTGGAGAGATTGATCCTGCGGGGCGATGAGCCCTGTTTGGCACCTCAGGTACTTACAGAGTTCTGGGTTGTCGCGACGCGCCCTGCGCACAGCAACGGGTTTGGGTGGGATGTGGCAACTGCAAGGAATGCCGTCGAGGAACTTGGTTCCCGGTTCTTGCTTCTACCCGAGAGCCGGGAACTGTTCGACGAGTGGTTTCGCCTGGTAACGACTTACAGTATCAGTGGCAAGCGGGCCCACGATGCTCGGTTGGCTGCGTTCGTCTCGGTCCACTCCCTGGATGCTGTTTTGACGTTGAACCCTGTGGATTTTAGCGGGCTAGGGATTCATGTCGTCCAGCCGGCAAGCCTCGTTGCCCGTGAGCAGTGAAGCCAGCCAGGTAGGTTGGGCAAAGCCCGCCATGGACGGCGGGCGTGCCCAACATCCAGCTTATAAATTTACCACTACCCGTTTTTCATCTGTGGAAATCTGCGTAATCTGCGGATTGAACCGGCGGATCCGCGTCGATCGATGTGCTAACCCTCGGGGCCTTTCCGCAATTCGTCGAGCAGGGTCTCGGCGAGGGCCGGCTTGTCCGCCAGGGCCCGGTGGCATTCCAGGATGCGGGCCTCGTAGTTTTCCCGTGGTTCGTCCGGACGCACAATCCGCTCGCCCAGGTGGGTCAGGATCAAGAGCCGCAGCAGGGCCTGCAAGTCGCCGGCGATGTGGCGGTACGCCGCCGCCTGCTGCTCCGGCGTAGGCCCGTCGCCCGATTTCGCTTCGGTGTTGGCTGCTATGCCCTCGGCTTGGTAGCCGACGGTGTGGCGCAGGCCCTGCGGATCGATGATCTCGATACCAGGCTCCAGCGCCTTCCGGATCTTGCCGTAGGTCGCTTCACTGTCATCACCCGCCTGTAGACACTCGGCCGCGGCCCGGGCGTGCCGGCGAATCGCAATGGTATCCGCACCCGAGAGATTGGCCTCTCCCAGGTGCCCCTCCCACTGTTCCAGCTCTTCTTTGAGCAGAATCCTGGCGGCCCAGCGCCGCGTCCTGCCGGCTGCTCCTACCTCGGCGAACGAGAGGGTGCGGCGGGCACGGATGATCTCCCGCGGGATACCGCCGCCGAAGAGGGCCGCCACCTCCAGACACGCGCGCGGCAATCGCTCGGTGTCTTCCCCCGTCTCCTCGCGGCGTTCCAGCATAGCGACGGCGGTCGCCACGCCTATCTGTCGGACGTCGATTATCTCGTCAAAGGTGCTCTCGAAGATATCCCGGCCCGACGCCAAGCGACGACGGAAGGAGCGGGCGGCGTCTTCGGAGATGGAGATGAGATAGAAGATCCCCGGCACAAACAGGGCCCCTTTGATTTCGGTGAGTAGTTCTTTGACCTGCTCGGGATCATGTATCTTGTCCAACTCATCGATGGCAATCACCGCCTTGCCGTTGTAGGCCCGTCGCACCTGATCCAGGAAGCTCGTATAACGCGTGGTCAGGCCCGGCAGGGTCAGATCCTGCGCGGCCAATGTCTGCTTGCGCCCGAGGTTGATACCCTTCCAGGACAGGCCGGCACTGGACTCCCGGCTGCTACGATAGGCGAGCTGCTCCAGGAATCCCTCCGCCTCGGCAGAGAGCGTCAGATAACGCCAATTGACCAGGGTCCGCGCCAGACTCGAAAGTGTCCGCCAAACCGGGACCGTCAAGATCAAAAGCAGGACACCCGCAAGGGCAATCCAGAAAAGGGTTGGCAGGTTCTTGAGGTTGGTGGAACCCGGTGGACGGCGCAGCCAAGGCGGACTCTGGTGACGCCGTATCCAGAGCGGGTCGCGCACGGGGGGTTACATCCCCATCCAACAGATATCGGTAAACTTGTAATACTTCCCGGAATTGCCGCAACCTTGAGACATCGAACGCAAGACGCGGGTCGGCGTCGGCGAAGGCCTCCAGGATGAGCTCACTGACCAGCTTGGTCTGTGCTTCCTGCTCATTGCTTGCAGGACTCCGCAGATGGAAGCCCAGCTCTCGACTCAGATGTGCAAAGGGTGCAGCTAGCTTGTCTTTGGCCCAAGAGATCAACTCTGCCCATTCGACAAGATTCAACTCGTCGATATCTGGCCTGTAGATGTTGTTTGACCAGTTGAAGATCCACTGATCGTTTACAGGCGTGTTTTCAATTTCCTCCAACCATTTTCCCCACTGCTGCCAAGGAAGGGAAAAGATGAGAAAGGGGAACGGCGAAAGGGGGTAGTCCGAGCCTAGTTTCGTCCGGTATAAACACAGGGCCTTTCGGGCATCCGCATCCCTCTTCTCATCCTCATCCTTCTTCAGCACATACCAGAGAAGTGAGAATCGACCCGGATCTGACGCGGGCACCAGGAGATAGCCGGCATTCGATGAATCTTGATTGACCTCCTTGCCAAGTGCCTGATCGATTTGAGTCAGGAGCCGGTCGACGGCTTTCCGTTCGGACTCAATGGGCAGGGTTTGATACCAGAGCACGCTCCCGAGCAGCGGTTCCCAAACCCAGTCGTTCCAGTCCTTTTCTCCGCCTGTGATCATCGTCGGCCGATCTCCCATCCACACCCACAACAGCGAGAAGATGGCCATTACGGCGAACAGAACCAACAACGGATTGCGGATCTGCTGCCAGAGTTTTCCACCAGCGCCGGCGCGTTTCTCGTGTAGAATGGGCTCCAGGTCGTCCAGGGTCTTGCGACAGACGGCGCGGCAGACGGAAATGAAGAATCCCAGATCCGGGTCGTGGCGGACGGGGGCCGTGACCTCCAAGGTGAAATAATCGTGCTCGAGCTGGGCCAGCAAGTGGCGGGTCAGGGCGGATTTGCCGGCGCCGCGCACGCCGGTTACGCCGAACACGCCCCCGTCGGACCGCCGTACGGCTTCCTGCAGCCGATTCGAATAACCCGCCACGTCGATGTAATGCTCGACCCTGGACTGGATGGATTCGGCACGATCCGACTGCCCCTCGGGCAACGGATTGACCGGCGAGCGACGCAGCTGCAGGAGGGCCCAGTAGAAGACAGCCACCGGCGTAGTGAGGACGATCGCGATTAACACGAGATCGAAATCTATCCTTCTGTCTAGGCCGATAAGCACCGCGAGAAACCATGTCAGAATGATCCAGGCAGGGATGTGGGGCAGCCAACGGCGCAGGAGTGGACCCGAAGCCCAGAGGGTACGGCGCGCAAGCACTGATAGCACACAGGCGATGCCCAAGAGCGCCGCAAATGCGATCGCTAGGATGCTCCCATCCAACAGGGCTCCCCAAAAGCCTCCCCACAAAAAGGCCAAAAGCAGAATCAGGAAGACGAGTGACCAGGCGTAGAGCGTAGGCGCCGAGAGCCATTTGGTCAGCTTCGCATCTAGCCGCGGAATCCGTTCCAGTGCACGCTCGACAGTGCTGAAGAGCCGGGGGACGGTCGTCCCGACCAGAATCGGCATTGCAAGCACAAGGGTGACAGCAAGGATCTGGTCGCCGGAATCTACACCAAGCACCAAGACGCCAACGGCTATGGCGACATTGAGCAAGCCGATGATCAGGAGCCAGCGCGGCCAGTCGGCAGGCCGTCCCGCAAGCCGGCAACGGAAATTGGTCAGAGTAACGATCAGTGCCGGCGCTAAGTGCACCAATGCCAGCCCGAAGACATTCAGTCCTTTCATCCAGTACAAGAGGACGGTCAGGATCGCAAGCCCGAGCAGCAAGCTGGCCGTTGCGGCATAGGCCACCGGCCGTTTCCGAAAGACGGCGCGGACCCGTGCCCGGAAAGTGGTCCGACGCTCGCCCAATCTGTTCCCATATGACATGTCTGCTCTTATCCTCCCGCCAATCCGGAACAGGGAGCTAAAGCGCCTATATTCGGCGTGTGGACACTCTACTCCAATTCTAACCCGCTGGTAGTTAATATTTAAATGATTTGTTGGGCACGCCGCCGTCCAAAAATGCGATTCACTGCCTCCCTGCTCCGTCCCTGGGGAGGGTGTCGCAAAAGCCTCTCTCCCGCCGGGAGAGAGCCTGCGCCGAGCGCAGCGAGGGGGCTTGGGGAGAGGGGGTCAAAGGACGAGATCGGTGCCTTTTGCGACACCCTCCTGGGGCGGTAGGCAGGCGCTCACCACACCAACGATGCGGTTCGCGCCGGTTGCTCCGCGCCCGGCGCTCACCACATCCTACCGGCTTTGCCCAACCTACGAGCTAGCCCAATCTACCTCTGATCCACTTGGCGTGCGCCGGCAAAGCGGTGCAATCCGCCCTGCATTAGGAGGGTAGGATATTGAATTCCATTTACAGGGAATGCTTACCGAAGGTTATGATGTACCGGAGCCTTCGAGCCTATCGAGTTTTATTGAGGTTGCCGCTTAGAGACCAATGCCATTAACTTAAACATTAACCACTATCGCCCGGTGTATCGAAATATGGGGACTGGCTACGGCAGGTAACGCAGGGCTGGCGCTCTCAAGCGGTGAAATTTGACCATTCAGAAAATTTATGTGCGCCCTCAGCCTCGAATGTGACAGAGTAGAGTTAGGTTCTCGAGGGAGGATGCATTAGTGCCATGACTATCCATACGACGGCAGAGAGGCGGACCGGTGTTTACGGCGGGGAGCAGCTCGCTCGCTACGGCTTCGGCGATGGGCACCCCTTTGGCCCGGATCGCCACGACGCCTTCTGGGATGCCCTCGCGGAGTCGGGTCTGAAAGCGAAGATTCGGAGTCTGCCGCCGGTCCAGGCGCGGGACGAGGAGGTGCTGCGCTTTCACACCGGTCCCTACCTCGAACAGGTACGGCAGCAGTCCGCAACAGGCCAGGGCTATCTGGATTATGGCGATACGCCGGCCGTGGTGGGCATCTACGAGTCGGCGCTGTTCGTGGTCGGGAGTACGCTGGATGCGGTGGCGCGGATCCTGGCCGGGGATCTGACCCGCGCCATGGTGCCTATCGCCGGGCTCCACCACGCGCGACGCGACGGGGCGGCCGGCTTCTGCGTCTTCAACGACTGCGGCGTCGCCATCGAGACCCTGCGGCAAGTGCACGGTATTCAGCGCATCGCCTATGTGGATATCGATGCCCACCATGGCGATGGGGTCTTCTACGCCTTTGACGATGACCCCGAGCTCGCCGTGGTCGACTTCCACGAGGATGGGCACTATCTGTATCCGGGCACCGGCCATGCCGACGAAACCGGAACCGGCGCGGCCCGTGGTACCAAGTTGAACGTGCCTTTGCCCCCCTTTGCCGAGGATGGGCAATTCCTGCGTCTGTGGTCCAGGGCCGAGCGTTTCATCGAAAACTACAGGCCCCAGTTTATTCTGTTGCAGTGCGGGGCGGATGCCCTGGCCGGCGATCCCATCACCCACCTGCAGCTGAGCCCGGCGGTGCACCGGCAAGTAACCGCCTCCCTGTGCCGGATCGCCGATGAGATTTGTGAGGGTCGTCTCCTCGCCATGGGTGGCGGTGGCTATGAGCGCGACCACACGGCGCGGGCCTGGACCCAGGTGGTGGCCGCTATGGTCGAAACCACCGAGCGCGGGATCGAACCATGAGGTCACTCCAAGCTAAATTCCACATCGGGCAGGTGATCCGCCACCGGCTGTTCAATTACCGGGGCGTTGTCCTGGACGTGGACGCGATGTTTCTGGGCAGCGATGCCTGGTACGATCAGGTGGCGCGCTCGCGTCCACCCAAGGACAAGCCCTGGTACCGGGTGCTGGTACACGAGGCGGAGCACCAGACCTATGTGGCGGAGCGCAATCTGGAGCCGGACCCATCCGGAGACCCGATCCGACATCCCCTTTTGACTGCCTTCTTCACCGACCACGAGGATGCCGGCTACCGGCTGCGTTTTCGGCATAATTGAGACCAATTATGGGAATATTTGGCGCGGTCTGGAGGGAAAAGATCCCGCCTGCGTCGGGACAGGGTTTGACGGGTTGCGTTACGCTGTGTTCGACGCCGTGCCCCCCAGGCGTTTCCCTGCGCGGCTAACGCAATCTACACCCAACGCGAGATCCGCCTCGGGCCACTTCCGATAGATTACCCCGAATCGACATGTCCCGGGGCGTAGAACCATGACCCAAGTAGAGATACAACAGGCCGTTGAGTCGATCTGGACCCTGTTCCGGGAAACCGACCGGCGTCTCGACCAGCGCATCGCAGAGACCGACCGGCGTCTCGACCGGCGTTTCGAGACCACGGAGCGGGAGATCGCGGCCCTCTCCGCCCAGACGCGGGCGGTCGAGAACCTGTTTACCAGCCAGTGGGGCCGGTTGCTCGAGGCCCTCGTGGAGCCAGGGGTGATCGAGCTGTTCCAGGCGCGGGGGATCGCGGTCAACCGCAGCCTGGAGCGGCCGCGGGTACGCCGGGGTGGAGAGGAGCTGGAGATCGACCTGTTGCTGGTGGACGGTGATGCCTTGATCGTCGTGGAGGTCAAGAGCACCCTGCGGGTGAACGATGTGCGCGCGCTCCTTAAGGACCTGAAGCGGTTTCCGGAGTTCTTCCCCGAATACCGGGGCTACCGCCTGTTCGGAGC
>NZ_FLUY01000763.1 GCF_900092655.1 Candidatus Thiosymbion oneisti | reverse complement strand
ACCACCGATCCGTGGCAGCTCAGCCGGCTCGGTGAGGCGCTGGGCAAACTGGGCGAGCGGCTGCCAGCCGAGCAGGCGAAACCGGTTGCGTTGCGCCTAGTG
>NZ_FLUY01000911.1 GCF_900092655.1 Candidatus Thiosymbion oneisti | reverse complement strand
TGTGCCTTGCTTGTATCGTCTCGCCATAAAGGTCTGCCGATTGGATCTGGCTCGACCGCTAGTGTAGTGCGCTGTAAATAGTAGAACTAACAAAGCCGCCCC
>NZ_FLUY01001150.1 GCF_900092655.1 Candidatus Thiosymbion oneisti | reverse complement strand
CCAGACCATGAAAAGCTGGTACCAAAAACAACCCAATCTGTTCAAAAAACGTGTCTATAATCTGGCGGGACTTGACAATAAGCACGTAGAATGCGGTGAGTAACATGAACCGAATCCTACGTACCGGTTGAGGAACGAAACCCAGCGTTTACGGGCAAATCTGGTTTGCTGGGTCTCGTCCCTCGACCCAGCCTACCCCTACTCTGGCCTACGGATCTTTTTCAGACAGCCTCTAAAACTGCGCCTCTTCCGTGGAGCCGGTCAGGGCCGTGACCGAGGAGGCGCCGCCCTGGATGGTGGTGGTGACATCGTCGAAGTAACCCGCCCCCACTTCCTGCTGGTGGGAGACGAAGGTGTAACCGCGATCGCGGGCGGCGAATTCCGGTTCCTGGACCTTCTCGACATAGTGCTTCATGCCCTCGCCACGGGCATAGTCATAGGACAGGTCGAACATGTTGAACCACATGTTGTGGATCCCGGCCAGGGTGATGAACTGGTATTTGTAGCCCATGTCGGAAAGCGCGTCCTGGAACTTGGCGATGGTTGCGTCATCCAGGTTCTTCTTCCAGTTGAAGGACGGCGAGCAGTTGTAGGCCAGCAGCTTATTGGGGTTCTTTTTCAACACCGCCGTGGCAAACTCGCGGGCGAAGCCCAGATCCGGGGTGCCGGTCTCGCACCACACCAGATCCGCATAGGGGGCATAGGCCACACCGCGGCTGATGGCCTGCTCCAGCCCGTTGCGGACCCGGTAAAAACCCTCGCTGGTGCGCTCGCCGGTGAGGAAGGGTTTGTCGTTGGCGTCCACGTCGTTGGTCAGCAGGTTGGCCGCCTCGGAATCGGTACGGGCCAACACCAGGGTGGGTACGCCGCAGACGTCCGCGGCCAGGCGGGCGGCGATCAGCTTCTCGATCGCCTCCCGGGTGGGGACCAACACCTTACCGCCCATGTGGCCGCACTTTTTCACCGCGGCGAGCTGGTCTTCGTAGTGCACTCCGGCGGCACCGGCGGCAATCATGTTTTTCATGAGTTCGAATGCATTGAGCACGCCGCCGAATCCGGCCTCCGCATCCGCCACGATGGGCAGAAAATAATCCACATAGCCCGCGTCGCCGGGTTCGATCGCGCGCGCCCATTGGATCTCGTCCGCCCGCTTGAAGGCGTTGTTGATGCGCCGCACCATGGTGGGGACCGAGTCGTAGGCATAGAGGGACTGGTCCGGGTACATGGTCTCGGAGGTGTTGCCGTCGGCCGCTACCTGCCAGCCGGACAGATAGATGGCCTCGATCCCGGCCTTGGCCTGCTGCATGGCCTGACCGGCGGTGATGGCGCCCATGCAGTTCACATAACCCTTCTTGGCGCCTCCGCGGACCAGATCCCACAGCTTCTTGGCCCCAAGGCGGGCGTAGGTGTACTCGGGCTGCACGGAACCACGCAGGCGGACCACATCCGCGGCCGAGTAACCGCGTTTGACATCGGTCCAGCGGGGGTTCTCCGACCAATCTTTCTCAAGGGCCTTGATCTGTTTGTCTCGGGTCATGTCCGGTTCCTCACTAAAGGGTAATGCGATTAGGAATATGGTTAGGTTCGGAACGCACGGCCTCCGGGCCGCGCAACAGCGGAGCATACCAGCGCCCCTACCCCGGCCGTTGGGGGGTGATGCCGGAGCGGGGATTCGGCTCAGGGCAGGGCCTTGCGCACAGCATCCGCGTCAGGTATCCGCGGACCGCCTGATCTCCACTATCTGATACAAGCCGCCGAAGAAGGTCCGCTTGTGTACGTGCAGACCCTGGGCCCCTTCCGGCAGCCACGCCGAAATTTCATCCCGCCATAGATCGAGCGCGAAGGGTTCCAGCAGCCGCAGCACCGGGGTCATGATCAGGCGCATGGGATTGGCCGGATGGGGACAGTGGTAATCGACCAGCAGGACCCGCCCCCCCGGCCTGGTGACCCGCAGCGCCTCCGCCAAGGTCCGCTTGCGGGTCTCCAGGGGCTGCTCGTGCAGTAGGAAAAAGACCAGGACCTGATCGTAGTGTGCGTCCGGCGCCGTCAGGTCTGACGAATCGCTGAGCGCAAGGGTGGTTCCGGGCGCCGGACCCAGCTTTCGCGACAGGTTCTCCAGCTGGACGGGCAGTATGTCCACCACATCCAGGCAGGCGCCTCCGGCCAGACGATCCACTAAGCGCCGGGTGAGATTGCCATAGACGCAGGCCACTTGGAGCGTGCGGCCGCCGATCGGATTGCCGAGGCTTTCCAAGGCGACATCGCGCAGGCGGCTGAAATTTCCCCACAGGATCAGGTTGATAAGCCATTGGCGCTCGAACACCCGCACCGCATTCGGATGCACATACGCCCACCAGTAATGGCGTTCCAGGTAGGAGGGGATGGGTTGAGGGGCTTCTTCGGCGACTCTTGCGGTGATTTCCAAGACCTTATGCCTCCTCTGATGTTTTTATTTTTATCGAGTATCGCGTGCCTAACGCAAGCAGCTCAAAATTTCGATAGTTTACCTAAATAATGGTGCAAATCCAACACAGAACCCCTCCCATGCAGGGCGAGCGCGTATAAAAGCCTAGCCAAACACGACCTTAGCGCGGTAGTGGTCGTCCCAAGCGGCCTGGCGCCGCTTCTGAGCCAAGCGCCGGGAGGAGGGCTCGCGCTCGAACAAATTCAGGCACAGATGCCGGATCGCGGTCATGATCGCTGGCGCGTTCCCTCTGCGGATACGACTGGCATCCTCATGGAACACCACGTCGAGGCGCCAATGAAGCCGATTTTCCACCCCCCAGTGTCCCCGCACGGCATGCGCGAAACGTGATGCATCGGCCACGATGGCGGTGATAAAAAACCGTTGCGCCACGGTTTCGGTGTCGCCGCTCACGCACCTGCGCTCGGCTAGCCCGATGCTGCGCAGTCCCTTCCATTGCTCGATATTGGGAAGCGTTTGCAGCACCTCGGTGATCCAGTAGCGGCGAATTTCCAAGCGCCCATGGTCCTTGTCGATCGCTTCAGAGAAGTCATGGTCAACCCCGGCAAACGCCCCAGCCTGGGCCACCGCGAAAAAGTCCTTGACCGCCTCGTACAGGGCACTTTGGTTGCCTTTGAGTCCGAGCACGGGTAGTGGATAAATTCTAAATGCTGAAGTCTGCCAACCCCTCCCTCGTCATTCCGGCAGGGATTGCCGGAATCCA
>NZ_FLUY01000874.1 GCF_900092655.1 Candidatus Thiosymbion oneisti | reverse complement strand
GTAGAGCGATTCATCTTTTTGATCCCCTCTCCCCAACCCCTCTCCCGGCGGGAGAGGGGACATAGTAGCCAGTACCGCTGGTCATGTTATCACTTAT
>NZ_FLUY01001105.1 GCF_900092655.1 Candidatus Thiosymbion oneisti | reverse complement strand
TGGGAGCAAATCCAGACGCTCCAGCGTCATGAAACCTTGGCCGCTGGAGCGGCCACAACGGCATTCCCACGCTGGAGAGACTGTGAAAGTATTACTGGATTTTCGGAGCCATAGGGACAGCACAACATAATTACCCTACTTTAGGCCGAAAATACTTCTCTTAAATCCCATATGAGACAGAATTTAGTATAAAATATGGTGGCTTCATCCCACCACTTCCGGGGAAAACGAATACTTTCACAGTCTCTGGAGCGTGGGAACGAGCCAAATGGGTCAGATCGCTCACCCGCGGCAAAGCCCTCAAATTATAATTTTACGGGACTTGACAGGTAGCGACTGCCACGGTATTGAAAAATCCCACAAAAAACTTTAATGTTAGCTATCATTGGGTTGGTTGCATTCGAAAATCAAAGAACTTCAGAGGAGAAAGAAAGATGTTGTTTATAACAAACCGATTTCCAAAGCAAAGCATACGGACACGGCCTGGCCGTAATTTGGACTTTGACCTAAATAATAATGCAGCGAGCAATTCTGTTTTCTTCTGCGAGAGGACTGGTGACCAAACGTATACAGAAATAGGGAGTATTGAATTTTTATCTCGGATCAAAAAGAATGGCTACCGTCAAGTACTCATTTACATTCACGGATTCTCCAACCTTCCGGAAGATGTTTTCGGTGCTGTGCAGGAGCTCCAAGAACTATGCAATAACAAGAAAAATAATGAAGTATTGGTCATTCCGCTTGTTTGGCCATGCGACAACGACTTAGGCATCATAAAGGACTATTGGGATGATCAGGAATCGGCAGATGCAAGTGCATATTCTTCCGCACGGGTTCTGGGGAAATTTTCAGAGTGGCAGAACTCAGACAAATACAATCATCGAGCAGATCCCTGTCTTAAAAGAATCAATGTGCTTGCTCATTCGATGGGGACTCGAGTATTACGCGAAACCTTAGTTGCATGGAATAAATATAACTTGTCTGGCGGGGTTCCTCTGATATTTAGAAATACGTTTCTTGTTGCTGCGGATATCGCGAATGAGTCCCTCCAAAGAGGGGGGCACGGCGAATTGATATGCCATGCATCTCGGAACGTGATTGTCTACCATGCGGCCGATGATCTTGCCCTACGGGCCAGCAAGTTTGTTAATCTAAAGAGCGGAATCGTCTCTCGTCGATTGGGACATACAGGCCCTGAGAATATGCGGCTCACTCCAGCAAACGTATACGCCTTAGACTGCGATGATATAAGCATGGCGTACTGCCCTGTAGGACATTCCTACTTTAGCTCAGGTAGAACGAGGGGTCAGCCAGGTCTTGTGTTTGAGCACATCTTCAGAACTCTTATATCCGGACGGGTGTTTCCTGACGATGAATCCCAACGTACAACGATAATTAAGGAACCTTGAAAACTTCCCTCCAGAGGATACTCTCCCTTCCCTTATCCCTCTCCCGGCGGGAGAGGGATATCAGGAGTGCCCGTGGCAAGCCACCGCTTACAGCAAGGGAGTCGCCGGCAGCACGGGTACGATCAACAAGGCGACGATGTTGATGATCTTGATCAGCGGGTTGACCGCCGGACCGGCGGTGTCTTTGTAGGGGTCGCCCACGGTGTCGCCGGTGACCGCGGCCTTGTGGGCCTCGGAGCCCTTGCCGCCCAGGTTGCCGTCCTCGATGTACTTCTTGGCGTTGTCCCAGGCCCCACCGCCGGTGGTCATGGAGATGGCAACGAAGAGGCCGGTGACGATGGTGCCGATGAGCAAGCCCCCCAGGGCCTCCTTACCCAGCAGGAACCCGACGACCACGGGGACCAGCACGGGCAACAGAGACGGGATCATCATTTCCTTGATGGCGTCCTTGGTCAGCATGTCCACGGCCTTGGAGTAGTCAGGCTTTTGCTTGTGCTCCATGATGCCCGGCATTTCGCGGAACTGACGGCGCACCTCGTTGACGATGCCCCCCGCGGCGCGGCCGACCGCTTCCATGGCCATGGCCCCGAACAGGAAGGGCACCAAGCCGCCGATGAACAGCCCGATGATGATCATGTGATTTTCGAGGCTGAAATTGAGCTGAGTCCCACCGCCCAGGGCATGGGTGTAGTCGGCGAACAGTACCAGGGCGGCCAGCCCGGCGGAGCCGATGGCGTAGCCCTTGGTGACGGCCTTGGTGGTGTTGCCGACGGCATCCAGGGGATCGGTAATGCCGCGGATCTTCTCGTCCAGCTCGGCCATCTCGGCGATGCCGCCGGCGTTGTCCGTAATGGGACCGAAGGCGTCCAGGGCGACGATGATGCCGGTCATGGAGAGCATGGAGGTAGCGGCGATGGCGATGCCGTAGAGGCCCGCCAACTCATAGGCGCCCCAGATGGCGGCACACACGGCCAACACGGGGGCGGCGGTGGACTTCATGGCCACACCCAGGCCGGCGATGATGTTGGTGGCGTGTCCGGTCTGAGAGGCATCGGCAATATGCCTCACCGGGCTGAACTCGGTGCCTGTGTAGTACTCGGTGATGAACACCATCAGGCCGGTCAGGACCAGGCCGATGACGGCTGCGCCGTAGAGGCTCCATTGGCTGTATGTCACCTTGTCGATCGTGATGGTTTCCGGCACCAGCCACAAGGTCACGGGGATGAAAAGCACCAGGGCGATGCCGCCGGCGACCGCCAGGCCCTTGTAGAGGGCCGTCATGATCTTGGTGTCGCCTTCATGGGCCTTGACGAAGAAGGTGCCGATGACGGAGGCGATGATGGACACGCCGCCCAACACCAGGGGATAGATCACGGCGTCCGTGCTCCCCACCAGCAGGGAGCCCAGCAGCATGGTGGCAACCACCGTCACCGCATAGGTCTCGAACAGGTCGGCGGCCATGCCGGCGCAGTCGCCCACGTTGTCGCCCACGTTGTCGGCGATGACCGCGGGGTTGCGGGGATCGTCTTCGGGAATCCCGGCCTCGACCTTACCCACCAGGTCCGCGCCCACGTCGGCGCCTTTGGTGAAAATGCCGCCCCCGAGTCGGGCGAAGATGGAGATCAGGGAGCCGCCGAAGCCCAGGCCGACGAGCGCGTGCAGGATACCCTTCTCCTCGACGCCTATGGCGCTGAGGATCACGTAATAACCGGCCACGCCCAGCAGGCCCAGCCCTACCACCAGCAGGCCGGTGATGGCGCCGCCGCGAAAGGCCACCTGCAGCGCGGCGTCGAGCCCCTTGTTGGCAGCCTCCGCCGTGCGCACGTTGGCCTTGACCGAGATATTCATCCCGATGTAACCGGCGGCACCGGAGAGGATGGCGCCGATCACGAAGCCGATGGCCGTATAGAGGTCCAGAACAAAGAATAGAACGACGGCCAGGATGATGCCGACGATACCGATGGTGGTGTACTGACGGTTGAGATAGGCCTTGGCGCCTTCCTGGACGGCGCTGGCGATCTCGCGCATGCGGTCGTTGCCGTCCGGCAGGGCGAGAATCCATTTAACGGACCAGATGCCGTATCCCAGGGCGAGGGCGCCGCACAGGAGGGCAAAGATGGAACCTTCTGACATTTGGGTTGACTCCTCTTCGGGTTTCTCGATTGTCGATTCTAGGGTAGATAAGGGAATGACAGGGGGCTCGCCCCGATGCCGTTAAATTTAAGCGTAACTGGCGCTGTTTTTTTTCGCCCTCTCCCCAACCCCTCTCCCGGCGGGGGAGGGGCTTTGCGACACCCTCCCGCGGGGAGAGGGGCTGTGAGGCTTAACTTAATGGCATTGGGGCGAGCCCCCCGGTTCCCAACGTCCGCTTTATTGGAGCTCGAACGCAGCCAGCTTTTTGGGCACCGGTGCGTTCTTCAAGGTGATGTATTTGGGCATCCCTTTCTCATAGGGCGGGTAATCCTCGCCCTGGATCAGCGGATACAGGTAGTCGCGGCACTTGTCGGTGATGCCGTAGCCGTCCTCGGTGATGAAGTCCTTGGGCATGAACTTCTCTACGTTGGCCACCTCCGACAGGGGCGCCTCGCCGACCTCCCAGATGTAGGGATCCGATGATTTGCGTACCACCGTGGGCATGATGGCATTGTGACCCTTGAGGGCGAATTCCACCCCGGCCTTACCCAGGGCATAGGCCTGTTCCACATCGAATTTGGCGGCCAGGTGGCGGGCCGCCCGCTGCAGGTAATCGGCCACCGCCCAGTGGAACTTGTAGCCCGTGGCCTCCTTGATCATGTTGGCGACCACCGGCGCCGCCCCACCGAGCTGGGCGTGACCGAAGGCGTCGCGGGTCCCCTGCTCGGCCAGGAAGCGCCCATCCGGCCAGTGGCAGCCCTCGGATACGCAGACGGTGCAGTAGCCGAATTGCTCGACCTTGGCCTTGACCGCCGCCAGGAACTTCTCTTGATCGAACTCCACCTCCGGGAACAGGGTCAGGACCGGGATGCCCTGATCCGCCACCAGGGCGCCGGCCGCGGCGATCCAGCCGGCGTGGCGGCCCATGACCTCGATGACGAAGATCTTGGTGGAGGTGGCGCACATGGAGCGCACATCGAAGGAGGCCTCCAGGGTGGAGGTAGCGATGTATTTGGCAACGGAGCCGAAGCCCGGACAGTTGTCCGTAATGGGCAGGTCGTTGTCCACCGTCTTGGGTATGTGGACCGCCTGGACCGGATAGCCCATGGCATCGGAGAGCTGGGAGACCTTATAACAGGTATCCGCGGAGTCGCCGCCGCCGTTATAGAAGAAGTAGCCGATGTCGTGGGCCTTGAAGACCTCGATCAGGCGCTCGTACTCACGCTTGTTGGCTTCCAGGCTCTTGAGCTTGTAGCGGCAGGAGCCCAAGGCGCCGGAGGGCGTGTGACGGAGGGCCGCGATCTTTTCGGCGGCCTCCTGGCTGGTGTCGATCAGATCCTCGGTCAGGGCGCCGATGATGCCGTTGCGTCCGGCATAGACATTGGCGATCTTATCCTTATGCTTGCGGGCGGTCTCGATCACCCCGCAGGCGGAGGCGTTGATCACGGCGGTGACTCCGCCGGACTGGGCGTAGAAGGCATTTTTCGCGGTCATGGTTCCCCCTTTGCTGGTTTCTAAGTATGGGTTGTTAGTTCTACTTTGTCACATTCCAGGGTGATTCACTTAACTTATTAAGGAATCCGGCGAAATGACGGAATCCTGAAAGATCGGTGAGTCGGGCCGAATGTGACAAAGTAGAATTAGTAATGAGTCAGGTTTTGTATCCGCTATCAACAAACCACGAATTGACACGAATAAACACGAATGATGCTGTACTAGTTAGACCTCGTCACCGAGACCTTGCCCTTGCCTTCATCAACTGACTGAAATTCCTTTATTTCACTATCCGTCAAATAAGGCGTATCAGGATCGGCCACTGATTGTTTGCGTATTTCCTTTTCCGTCGTTCTTTTAAACTTTGCGATGTCTGTTCTGCTTTTCATTCCCCTGAGTTCTTCGGGAGTATAGGTCTTACTCATGCTCATAACATTCTCCTAATACGGAAGAAAAGCTTTTGTCAAATATTTCACCCTTTCTCTCCCATTAGCCTTTCGGGCGGATATGATGCGAATTACTTCTTTTCCGTTTTCGTTTGCGCGCTTCGTGTAAACAACCAATAGGATTCCAAAAGTTACTCTACCTATGGTTTGAATGCGTGTTTCATTATATTCAACACTCTTGCTTCGTGAATCTAGTCGTTCTTGTCTATGTGGGTCCTCCCAAATTCGTGCTGCGTCTATAAAGTCTATACCCCGCTCCCTAAGCGTTTTTCCTCTCTTTTTCTCATCCCACTCGAATAACATATCATCCGTTAGCATTGCCAACTCGCATCAGGGCCGTGCCCACCAATATCGAGCTACTGGTCTCAAGTATGGGTTGTTCTCGATCACCGCCCTCCTTGCGGGCACTGGTCGATAGGTCTGAAAGCGGCCAGGGTCTGTTACATTTGTCGGGTAGTGGTAATTTTCAAGTGGTAGAAGGGAACGACTGCCGGCTGTTGGACATGTTTCCACTTAAGCCTTACCCACTACCGCTGGGGTGGTGGGCACGGCCACCCCTGGCTCCTAGTCACGAACACTCAGCTTCGCCTGGATTCGATATCCCCCCGCTCCTGGGCGGCATGGTCGGCCTGGGCCTGGAGCAGGGAGACGACACACTCGGACAGATCGTCATACTCGTTCACCCCGGTGCCGTACTGTTGGTATCCCCGGTAGAAGAACTGGCAGCAGTAGTTGCGGTCGCCGGTCTTGAAGATGACAAAGTTACAACCTTGGCTATCGTGCCAGAACACCACCGGGCAGCTGGTCAGCTCCCGGTCCGACGGGTGTAACCGGATCTCGGCGTCGGCGAGCTGGAGCTCCAGGTCGCGACCGTAGCGCTCCTTGAGGGTGGTCTCGAGGATCCAGCGCTCGGTATCCGAAATATCGGGGATCTCGGCCATAGACAATAAATTCGGTGGGATACGGCTCGCTGCCTATCCCAGGATGCGGTCTCCAAGGCTAGCTACAGGAGAGTACGGGACCAAATCAAAGATTCAAGTGCCGGGATGTGGGAGGCACTCCAGCCGACCCAGGCTGCGAGATGAGGAGTCTACCATGGATTTGCTAGGTTTCAGGTCCCGTCTCATCCCTTGCCGGAGATGGGCACCGCTTGCGGGCAGTCGCGTTTCCACCGGCAGGTGTTGGGTCGCCTTCCAGCGGGCAAGGTATCGGCCGAGGTTGCCGCGTCACCGGCGGAGCAACACTAGGAGGCGTTTGGGGTGGAACAGGACGGGGATTCCGAATGTTGCGCGGAAAAACCGGGGATTCCGGCCGGTCACTGCCAGCCGATCACGTCGTAGCCGCGTTCGCTCAGACAGCGGTTCACAAAGCCCCGGAAGGTCTGCGAGGGCTTACCGGCGCGTAGGGCACCTCTGACCAGGCCGGCGGCACCACCAGCGGCGGCGCCTGCAAGCGCCCGGTTACCGGCGTCTTTCTCACCGTCCCGAACCAGTCCCCAGGCACCCGCAGCCGCCCCCCCGATCACCCCCCCGGTGGCCGTATCGCGCGCCACGTCCGTGCCGCCATAGACGGGCGCACCGAAGTCCTTGGCCGACCGCAGACAATGGTCCACGTCCGCATGGGCCCGGGCCTCGCCGACCGAGTGGAAGTGGGCGTTCGGATACAGCACCGGTCGCCGCCCCCCCGCGCATCCGACCAGCACGAGGAGACTCAGCACCAGGATGGGCACGCCGAATCGTTTGAAGTTGCTTGCCATCATAAGGATAGTATAGACGGATACCGGCTTGCCCACTACCAGGACGGCGCCTCGGGCCGGGCTACCGAATAATCATCACGGCTGAAACATCACCTAGGGGAACGGATTTTTCCTATAGGAAATTCCACTCACACCCGCTCCCTTGCCTATGCCCACGGGGGCAGGTCACTCGCCCGCATAGCTCGCCGGGACGGCAATTCCCGGTGAGCTGTGCGGGCTAGACGCGCCGTAACCCGACGGAGAACCACGCATGGACACGAATCCATACGAATTCGTGTTATTCGTGTGAATTCGTGGTTCTCCCCCTAACCATGATTCGATTACCCCGTCCTTCGGCCGAGGTACTACGACTCCGGCTCCAGACTCGTGTATTGCTGCAGGATCCGGTCGTACTGGTCGAATCCGACGATCTGGCGGATGGTGGCGAAGTCGACGCTCCGCTGGGGGAGGTCTCCTGTCGCGAGTCCACGCAGGGTCTCTTGCATGGCATAGACCGTGCTGTTGAGCAGGGCCAGCGGATAGGCGGCGATCCGGTAGCCGATCTCCCGGAGGCGCTGCGGTGACAGCACCGGGGTGACGCCCCCCGCCAGCATGTTGGCCATCTTGGGGCCTGGGGTCTGGGTGCAGAAGTCGATCATCTCGGCCTCGTCCTGGGGGGCTTCCAGGAACAGGATGTCCGCGCCCAGATCGGCGAACGCCTGCATGCGCCACAGGGCCTCGGCAAGGCCGTCAGTGGCGCGGGCGTCCGTGCGGGCCATGATGAGGATGTCCGCCCCCTGCTCTCTGGCATCCACGGCCGCCTTGATGCGGGACAGGGCCTCGGGGCGCTGCACGATTTCCTTGCCGCGGGTGTGTCCGCAGCGCTTGGGGGCGAGCTGGTCTTCGATCATGATGGCGGCGAACCCGGCGTCGGCATAGCCCTGCACGGTGCGCCGCACGTTGGCGGGGTTGCCATAGCCGGTGTCGCCGTCGCCGATGACGGGGAAGGAGACGGCATCCAGGATGCCGCGCCCCTGATCGAGCATTTCGGCATAGGAGATGAGGCCGGTGTCCGGCAGGGCCAGCCGCGCCGCCGCTACCGCGAAGCCGCTCATGAAGGTCAGGGGAAAACCGGCCTGCTCGATGAGCCGCGCCGAGAGGGCGTCGAAGCAGCAGGGCATGAGCAGCAGGTCGGGCCCCGCGAGGAGCTGTCGCAGTTTGCCGACGGAGGTACTCATACTAACCCGCATATCTCACTGTTATCCGCAGATTACGCAGATTTTCGCAGATTCTTTGCTTTGTTCACTCGGTAAGCGGAATCCAACGAGGGTAGGTGGTCAACTTCGGCACCGAGGGCCTCCAATTCTTGCGTGGTGTTTCAACCTTGTTGTTTCTGGTGTAGAGGGCACCGTGAAAGATCCCAGGGCGGAAACTTTTCAAAGTTCCCTCTACTCGGTAACAACAAAATTAGAACACTATCCAATTCTTATAGTGTATAGTCTTCTTGAGAAATCTGCGCGAATCTGCGTAATCTGCGGATCAAAAAGATTTTTTTGGGTTTTGCACCACCGCCTTGGGTCTGCTGGGGATCGGGAGTTCGCCTTACCCTAAAAAAGGGCGGCAACAACCGCCCTTTGGGGTCCGATCGGCCGGTATCAGCCCTTGGCCCAGTCTCCGAAGTTGTCGGTGGTCTTCTCTTCGCCGTCGGAGTAACCGGCCTCGTAGGCCTCGGTCAGTCGCTGCTCTTCCCGCTTGGGATTCTGCAGGAATCCGCACTGCCAGCCTTGGATGTACTCGTCGTCGACACCCATCTGCTCCATCTTGGTCACGGCGTCGTAGTAAAACTGATTCATATCCGATCTCCGAGCATTGCTGATGTTCAGGCCTTAAGGGCCTTCGTTTTACAGTGTTCGCAACCGGCGGGACAAGGCTACCGAGCGTATGGCGGCAACCGGCCGCGTGCCTTCATGTGTCTCACCAAGGCGACAGTCCCGCTCCAACCGCAGCAGTCGACGAGCAGTCGCGGAAAGATATGTAAGAATACTTTGTTCTTCTAATGCCTGCCACTAGTACCTAGTTTCAACCGATGTTGCAAGTTCATAGTATCTGCTGGCTCACACGCTTGGCTTACCCGCTCCAGTGT
>NZ_FLUY01000873.1 GCF_900092655.1 Candidatus Thiosymbion oneisti | reverse complement strand
GATGCGGTCGCGCCGCTTTGCCGGCGCACTCCAAAGCAGTCCGGAATCCATAAAGAGCCTAAAAATTTACCACTACCACTGAATCTACCGGATCGTTTTTCCCATGCTCAACCCGAACCTCGGCGGTTCCGCTTGTTGCCGCCGATGAACGCGAATCAACGCAGATCGGTCGCAATCGGCTCGTCATCATCGACGGTTCTTGATTCATTTGCGTTGATTTGCGTGCATTTGCGGATAACTCTTCCGTCCGGACCCAAATTATGAACGACCCCACCCAGATCGCCTGCGACAGCATTCTGGCACTCGCCGGACTGGAGCACCGGGACCTCGACCGTTTGCTCGGAGCGCTCAAGGGCCCGGGCATTGATGCCGCCGATCTCTACTTCCAGTCCAGCCGGCTCCAGTCCTGGGTCCTGGAGGACGGTATCATCAAGGAGGGCAGCTTCAATATCGAGCAGGGAGCGGGGGTGCGCGCCGTAAGCGGCGAAAAGACCGGCTTCGCCTACTCCGATGAGCTTCAGCTCCCGGCCTTGCAGCAGGCTACACAGGCAGCCCGGGCCATCGTCCGGGGCGGTGGCGAGGGGCGGGTCCGCGTCGCCGGCGTGGCGGTTGGACACCGGCTGTACGAGCCTTTGAATCCGGTGGCCAGCCTGCCGGACGACGAGAAAATCGCCTTACTGCACCGAGTGGATCAGGTGGCACGGCGCCTGGACCCGCGGGTCAAGCAGGTGAACACGGGCCTGGTGGCGGTCCAGGATGTGGTCCTGGTGGTCACGGACGACGGTACTCTGGTGGCCGACGTCCGGCCCCTGGTGCGCCTCAATGTCTCCGTAATCGCCGAGGAGGGCGGTCGGCGCGAGCAGGGGTCGTGCGGCGGCGGTGCGCGTCAGGGCCTGGACTACTTTCTCGCCGCGGACCGCTGCGAGGAGTACGCCCGGGATGCGGCCCGGATGGCCCTGACTAACCTTTCGGCCATCGCCGCCCCTGCCGGTTCTATGACCCTGGTGCTCGGTCCCGGCTGGCCCGGCGTGTTGCTGCATGAGGCGGTGGGTCACGGCCTGGAGGGCGACTTCAACCGCAAAGGCACGTCCGCCTTCGCAGGCTGCCTGGGCGAACGGGTTGCCGCGTCCGGCGTAACCGTGGTGGACGACGGCACCCTGCCGGGTCGCCGGGGTTCGTTGAACCTGGACGACGAGGGCACGCCAACGGAAAATACCGTTCTGATCGAAGACGGTATCCTACGCGGCTATATGCAGGACAAGCTCAACGCCCGGCTAATGGGTATGGCCCTGACCGGCAACGGTCGGCGTGAGTCCTATGCCCACCTGCCCCTACCGCGGATGACCAACACCTACATGCTCCCCGGTGATAAGGACCCGCAGGAGATCATCGCCGCGGTGGACCAGGGTCTCTACGCCGCCAACTTCGGGGGTGGCCAGGTGGACATCACCTCCGGCAAGTTCGTCTTCTCTGCCAGCGAGGCCTATCTGATCGAGAACGGCAAGCTCGGAGCCCCGGTCAAGGGTGCCTCTCTGATCGGGAATGGCCCCGATGTGCTGACCCGGGTGACCATGGTAGGCAATGATCTGAAGCTGGACCAGGGGACCGGCACCTGCGGCAAGGAAGGCCAGAACGTACCCGTCGGGGTGGGCCAGCCAACCCTGCGTATCGATGGCCTGACGGTCGGTGGAACGAGTGCTTGAGCAACCCTCATTAACCGCGGAGACGCGGAGAATGCAGAGAACAAACAACCGCAAACCCTGCGTCTCTGGAGTTCAAATTTAAAAGTCTTTAGAAAAAGGGGTGGTGTTTCAACTTTGTTGTTTCTGGTGTAAGGGCACCGTGAAAGATCCCAGGGCGGAAACTTTTCAAAGTTCCCTCTACTCGGTAACAACAAAATTAGAACACTACCCTTAAGGCGAATCGCGAGATGAAGCTAGCGGACGCACTGCGTAGCAGGCACTCCTGCCGGGCCTTTCTGGCCCGCGAGGTCGAGAGCGACAAGATCGAACGCATCCTGCGGCTGGCCGCCCAGGCCCCTTCCGGGGGCAATCTCCAGCCCTGGCAGGTCACCGTCGTCAGCGGCCGCACCAAGCAGGCGATCGCGGAAGCGCTGGAGGCCCGATTCCGTGCCGGCATTCGGGGCGAGCCCGACTATCGGTATTATCCGGAGCATTGGACCGAACCCTACACCTCCAGGCGCCTCGCCTGCGGCATGCAGCTCTACTCTGCGCTGGGGATCGAACGCGAAGACAAGGACCGTCGGCGCGAGCAGTGGATCGAGAATTACCACTCCTTCGGCGCGCCGATCGTGCTCTATCTTCATATGGAATCCCACCTGGCAACCGGCGCCTATGTGGATCTCGGCATCTTCCTGCAATCCCTGATGCTTGCCGCCCTCGAGGAGGGACTGGCAACCTGTCCCCAGCAGGCCCTGGCCGAGTACCCCCAAATCGTCAAGCGCAGGCTCGGCATCGGGGATGACTGCATCCTCTTATGCGGAATTGCCCTGGGGTATGAGGATACGAGTGCGCCCATCAACCAGTATCGTACGCCGCGGGCCGAGCTTGCGGCGTTCGTCCGCTATTTCTCTTAGGGGAGATGTCGATCATCGGCCATCCCGGCCAGAATCAGCGCGGCATCGGAAGTTTGGTGATCTTCGATCCTCGGGTGGTAGTGGTAAATTTTTAAGGCTCTTTATGGATTCCGGACCGCCAACGATCATGGAAGGGTACCACCGGACGTTTTGGAGTGCGGCGGCAATCTTACCCCGATGCTTACCGGAACCTACGGCCTTGGGCATAAGCGGGGGGTCGGCCAAGTGGCACAGACCCGCCGCCGCTTTGGATTGGGCCGCGCATCCGTCCCCAGCACAGGTGTTGCGGCCAAGGGAAAGCGCCGTCGCCGCGGCACGGGTGAACCTAAGTACCCGAATTCCCGGCCAACGCCGCTGGTATCCCCCGTGGCTGAGGTTCGATGCGGCCGCGCCGCTTTGCCGGCGCACTCCAAA
>NZ_FLUY01001408.1 GCF_900092655.1 Candidatus Thiosymbion oneisti | reverse complement strand
CGGTAGTGGTAAATATCAGAGTGATATAGTAAGGTAGTTAATTCTTAATGATTCAAAATCCCGAGATTTTTACCATCT
>NZ_FLUY01001268.1 GCF_900092655.1 Candidatus Thiosymbion oneisti | reverse complement strand
ATTCTCCGTAGAGAGAATAAAATCGGTCAAGGTCAGGAACACTTCTGGATGGTGGGTTTGAATCAAGCGAACAAGATCCTCTATATCGAGTTGGTCGC
>NZ_FLUY01000866.1 GCF_900092655.1 Candidatus Thiosymbion oneisti | reverse complement strand
ACGACGCGCAGGAAAACCAGGCCGGCGACCGGTTGGGTGAAGACCCCACGCTGGCGAGCAAGTTGGAGGAACTCAAGGCGCGCCAGGCCCGCCAGCAGGCACAACGCAAGCAGCTAGAGGAGCGTGGTGAGACCCAGCGCTCGCGTACCGACCCCGATGCGCGGGCCTTGAACAGGCAACCAGCCTGTGACCAGCGACAACGTGCAAGGTTGCGTTGACGACAAACACCAGCTCATTGTACATCACCAGGTCACCAACGCCGGCAATGATCAGAACCAGCTCAGAGGTTGTCTAAAAACTAACCTATTGATTTTAAATCGGTAGGCTGGGGTGAGGAACGAACCCCAGCTTTGGTTGTTGCTGGGTTTTGGCCGTCCCTGGCCGCAACCCAG
>NZ_FLUY01000865.1 GCF_900092655.1 Candidatus Thiosymbion oneisti | reverse complement strand
GGCGCTTAATCGACGCTGGAGCGTCAAGATCCCTCCTCCGTCGGGACAAGTCTGCTCCCACGCTGGAGCGTGGGGAGTCAGCCGAAAGGATCATGGAAGGGTACCACCGGACATTTTGGAGTGCGGCGTCAACCTGACCCCGATGCTTACCGGAACCTACAGCGCCAGGCATAAGCGGGGGGTCGGCCAAGTGGCACAATCCTGCCGCCGCTTTGGATTTGGCGCTACATAAAAGTATTGTGGCCAGGGGAAAGCGCCGTCGCCGCGGCGCGGGTTGAACTTAAGTGCTCGGATTCCCGGCCAACGCCGCTGGTATCCCCCGTGACTGAGGTTCGATGCGGCCACGCCGCTTTGCCGGCGCACTCCAAAGCAGTCCGGAATCCATTAAAGAGCCTCCTGAATTATCTGGCACTGCTTGGGGGACCGGACGTGTTAGGTTACGACGCTCAAAGGCTCGTTGATCGCGCCGGCACGGACACCGAAGTGGATCGATAAGCCGTTATGCGTCGAACGCAACAGGTCCGGTCTCCCAGGCCGCGCCATAGAATTCAGACGCGGCTAGTCGGCATCGATACCGGTGGGACCTTTACGGATTTCGTCCTGTGGCAGGACGGAGCCCTGCGGGTGCATAAGGTACTCTCCACCCCCCAGGCCCCGGAGGTGGCGATCCTGCAGGGCATTCGGGAGCTGGGGCTCGACGCGGAAGGTCTGCGGGTGATCCACGGTTCCACCGTGGCCACCAATGCGGCCCTGGAGGGGAAGGGCGTGCGTACCCTCTATGTGGCCAACCGCGGGCTCGGGGATCTGCTGACCATCGGCCGCCAAGCGCGCGAGGAGCTGTACGATCTGCAACCGCCGGCCCGCCGCCCGCCGGTACCTCCTGAGCTCTGTTGGGAGACCGCAGGCAGGCTCGCCGCCGACGGGAGCTGGGTGGAGCCCATAACCCGGTCGGACATCGCCGAGCTACGCGCGGAGGTGGCAAGGCTGCGGCCCGAATCGGTAGCCATCAATCTGCTCTTCTCGTACCTGGATGACAGCGCCGAGCGGGCGTTGGCGCAGGCCCTGCCCGCCGGTCTCTTCGTCTCCCGGTCGTCCGCGGTGCTGCCGGTAACCGGGGAGTATGAGCGCGGTATAGCGACCTGGCTCAATGCCTGGTTGGGTCCCCTGGTCGCCCGCTATGTGGAGCGGCTATGCCACGGATTGCCCGGCGCCCTGGTCGCCGTCATGCAATCCAGCGGCGAGTCAGTGGCCGCCGACCAGACCGCGGACCAGGCGGTGCGGCTGCTCTTGTCGGGTCCCGCAGGAGGCCTGGCAGGCGCCGGGTTCGTCGGGCGGCTGGCGGGTCGGGAGCGGCTACTTACCTTCGACATGGGCGGCACCTCCACGGATGTGGCCCTGGTGGACGGGGCGCCCGGCCTCACCACCGAAGGCCGCATCGCCGGTTATCCGGTGGCCGTGCCCATGGTGGACATGCACACCATCGGTGCCGGCGGCGGCTCCATCGCCCGCTTGGACCCCGGGGGCCGGTTGCTGGTAGGACCCGAGTCCGCCGGTGCCGAGCCCGGTCCTGCCTGTTACGGCAAGGGCGGCGAGCAGCCGACGGTCACGGACGCCAATCTGGTGCTCGGCCGGCTGCGCCCGGAGGCCTTCCTGGGTGGTCGCATGGAATTGGATGTCACCGCTGCTGAACGGGTGATCGGCCAGCTGGGTGCCGCCATGGGATTGGATGCCAAGACAGCGGCCCTGGGCATCCTGCGGGTCGCCAACGAGCATATGGTACGGGCCCTGCGGGTCATCTCGGTGCAGCGAGGGCTCGACCCCCGGGACTACACCCTGACCTCCTTCGGCGGCGCGGGGGGGCTCCATGTGTGCGCGCTGGCCGAAGCCCTGGGCATGCGCCGGGCCATGGTACCCATCCATGCCGGGGTGCTCTCCGCGTTGGGCATGCTGGCGACCCCGCCGGGACGCCTATTGACGCGCACCTGGTTGGGAAGGCTCGCTGAACGCAGCGATCAGCAGATCGAGCAGCGGCTCAGGGCATTGGCCGCGGAGGCCGTCGCGGCCCTGGCGCACGAGGGACTGGATCCGGCACGGCTGCGAACCGTCTCGTCCCTGGATCTCCGCTACCGGGGTCAATCCTACACCCTGAACCTCGGCTGGGAAGGGCGGGCTGTCACCGCCGAGGCCTTTCATCGGCTGCATCAGGCGCGTTACGGCCATCGGCTGGCGCTCCCGGTGGAATTGGTCAACCTGCGGGTGCGGGTGACGGGTGCACCGCCGAAGCTGATCCTGAGTCGAGCCGATGGCGAGATTGCCGCACCCCCGGGGCAATGCGTATCGGTGGCGGGTTGTGAGCAACCAGTCCCGGTACTGCAACGGACGGCCCTGGTCGGCGCCGACCCCGTAGCAGGTCCGGCGGTGATCCTGGACACAGTATCCACCACCTGGCTGGCGCCCGGTTGGACCGCTCGTCCGGACGCCCTGAACAACCTGCATCTCGAGCGGCACTAGACGGGCAGGGCAACCGAATAATAAACAGAAAAGCAATCTGAACTACTTAAGACGCAGCGCATTTCCAGACGTCTACTGTGCCTTAAGCGGTTCATTGCCAAGATTGTGGCCTCACCGCGTCATTCCGGCAGGGGGTGTCGGAATCCAGTGTCATGGATGGCAACAACAGGGGGCTCTGAACCATTATCCTTTAAGGTTATGTTGCATCGGTTGTCCTGGATAGACGAGCGGTTTCTTTCCAGTCCCTTATTAGCTATAGTGGCCTTATCCCACTGGCCGATGCTCTGTCGACAGATGGGAACCAAGAGCCACGCTGCGCATTTCCCCTGGTCCGACCTACGACCAGCCCTGCAACCGCTGCACCTGTCCCTGCACCGGCGACACGGTTTCGCCGCTATCCCTTTCCCCGAGGCCCCCTGATGAGCTTATACGGAATCCTGGACCTTTCTTTATGGCAAGTGGTGTTGGCCGGGCTGGCCCTGACCCATGTCACCATCGTGACCGTTACGGTCTTTCTGCATCGCTCGCAGGCCCATCGGGCGCTCGATCTGCACCCGGCGGCAAGCCATTTCTTCCGCTTCTGGCTGTGGCTCACCACCGGCATGGTAACCCGGGAGTGGGTCGCGGTGCATCGCCGCCATCATGCCAAGTGCGAGACGCCCGACGATCCCCACAGCCCCAAAATTCTGGGCCTGGGCAAGGTCCTGACGGAGGGTGCGGAGCTGTACGTCAAGGCCGCCGGTAATCCGCAGACCCTCTTACGGTACGGTCACGGCACCCCCGACGATTGGATCGAGCGCCGCCTCTACAGCCGTTACACCTGGCAGGGGTTGGGGCTGATGCTGATCCTGGATCTGCTGCTGTTCGGCGTCTACGGCATTACCCTGTGGGCGATTCAGATGATGTGGATCCCCTTCTTCGCCGCCGGCGTGATCAACGGCGTCGGCCATTACTGGGGCTACCGCAACTTCGAGACGCCGGATGCCTCGGCCAACATCCTGCCCTTCGGTCTCCTGATCGGCGGCGAAGAGCTGCACAATAACCACCATGCCTTTCCAAGCTCCGCCAAGCTGTCCTCCAAGTGGTGGGAGTTGGATCTGGGCTGGTTCTACGTGCGGCTGCTGTGCGTACTCGGTCTGGCCAAGGTGAAGAAGGTCGCACCCAAGCCGCGGGTCGTCGCGGGCAAGGGTAACATCGATATGGATACGGTGCGCGCGGTCGTCACCGGGCACATGCACATCGCCGCCCGTTACGCGCAGGAGGTGCTCGCGCCGGTCACCCGCGCCGAGCTATGCCGCAGCAAACGCCATTGCCGCCGTCTGTTCAGACGCACGCAACGCCTGTTGGTCATGGAAGGAGCGCGGCTGGACGAGCGCGCAAGACAACGCCTGGAGCAGGTGTTGGCCCAGAGCCAAACATTAGAGACCGTCTACCAGTTCCGCGAACGTCTGCGGGATCTGTGGGAGCGGACCACACCCAATCAGGAGGCCCTTCTCAACTCCCTGCAAGACTGGTGTCAACAGGCGGAAGCCACCGGCATTCAGGCCCTGGAGACCTTTTCCCGCAAGCTGCGCAGCTATACACTCGCGCCGGTTCCCTAAGAGGCTGTCTAAAAACTAACCCATTGATTTTTAATCGGTAGGCTGGGGTGAGGAACGAACCCCAGCTTTGGTTGTTGCTGGGTTTTGGCCGTCCCTGGCCGCAACCCAG
>NZ_FLUY01000864.1 GCF_900092655.1 Candidatus Thiosymbion oneisti | reverse complement strand
CCGTAGGCTGGGTTGCGGCCAGGGACGGCCAAAACCCAGCAACAACCAAAGCTGGGGTTCGTTCCTCACCCCAGCCTACCGATT
>NZ_FLUY01001731.1 GCF_900092655.1 Candidatus Thiosymbion oneisti | reverse complement strand
CCGTCTTGTCCGCTCCAGCGGACGCAGCTTCTCCGTGCTGATAGGCATTGGCTGTTAGCCTACCAGGCGCTTAATCGA
>NZ_FLUY01001066.1 GCF_900092655.1 Candidatus Thiosymbion oneisti | reverse complement strand
ATATTTAAATGATTTGTTGGGCACGCCGCCGTCCAAAGATGCGGTTCGCTGCCTACCTGCCCCGTCCCTGGGGCGGTAGGCAGGCGCTCACCACATCCTACCGGCTTTGCCCAA
>NZ_FLUY01000914.1 GCF_900092655.1 Candidatus Thiosymbion oneisti | reverse complement strand
AAGGTCTGCCGATTGGATCTGGCTCGACCGCTGGTTTACCCTTTACTACCACCAACGGCGAATTCTTTCACAATCTCT
>NZ_FLUY01000863.1 GCF_900092655.1 Candidatus Thiosymbion oneisti | reverse complement strand
CGAGCTAAGGCCTTCGATCTCTCGGAGAGCGACGGGGCGGAACTCGCACAGGACCTCCTGGCCAGCCTCGACGGAGCTCCCGATCCCGGTGTCGCACAAGCCTGGGAGACGGAGATCCTGCGGCG
>NZ_FLUY01001699.1 GCF_900092655.1 Candidatus Thiosymbion oneisti | reverse complement strand
CGCTCCAGCGTCATGAAACCTTGGCCGCTGGAGCGGCCACAACGGCATTCCCACGCTGGAGCGTGGGAACGAGCCACGGGTTATGGCGCGTTGGAAGGTGTTTGCATCCCCCACCAGCGCAAAGACGCGCCTAACCCGACCGACAAGACCGTCCCCTATCAATCGATGCGGTTCGCGCCTTCTCATGGTGCCATCCTGCGAGACCTACCGCGCTCACCGCATCCTACAGGCGGTGGCGCCCGTGCCGGCATCTTACCAAGCAGAGGCGTTAAGAGGCTGTCTAAAAACTCGGGTTTCCACTAACCGCTTGAATCTAAAGATTTCTCGCTACGCTCGAAATGACAAGGACGCGAGTTGTGTCATCCCGAAGCGCAGCGAGGGATCTTTATGAGTCTCTCTTAGCATTCAGCCTCTAAGGATTTTTTTTCTCGTTCCCACGCGCCGCGTGGGAACGCGGAAGCTCCGCGCCGCGGAGTGTGTCGGAAACTTGGCTGGTCGC
>NZ_FLUY01000848.1 GCF_900092655.1 Candidatus Thiosymbion oneisti | reverse complement strand
ACTGATTAACTTGGTTTCTACTTCGGTAAGTTGGACCGGCTTTGGTCTGAGAACCATGGTTGACTCCTCATCGTGCTGGTCGAAGATAGGGAATAGTTTAACAAATACAGAACGTTAGGTGTTAACTTAATGGCATTGCGCTTTGACCAAGGACCAGAGCCTGTTCAATATCAGTGACAGAAAAGAGCTGCTGAAGGTTGTCTACGCCGGGCAGTTGGAGGACTATCAGGGCGACGAGTTGATCAAAATGCTGGATGGCATCGACCCCAAAATTCGGAGTAGCCTGACACAAGACCCGCCGGGGACCTGGACCAACCATGAAAAAGCCGCCCATGCTCTGCTGAAGGAATTCCTGATCAATAACAAGGAGATCGCCTTCGAGAAATTCCTCAATGTCGCCAAGGGCCTATACAGCAACGACTATAGCGTTATTGACTTTGCCGTCAATGATCTGGCGCCGGAAAAATCGGTGGCCCTGTGGTGTTCCAAGAGCTATGACCAGCTAAAGACCTGGTCCGAAACCCGCCTGCAAAAGGCCATGCAATTACATGGCATCGATGCCCGCACTGGTACACCTTCCGCAGAGGCCAAAACGCTGGCGGTGGAGATCGCGGATCTGGATAAGAAGATCAGCAAGCACGTATTCAAAATCGACGATGCGCTCAAGGACCAACTCAAGGACCTGACCCATGAGGGGAAAAAGGTCGAGTTTGAAAGAAAACTCAAGCAGAAAATCGGCGAGACCATGCTGAGCGAGCCGGAGAAATTCAAGGACCTCCATATCCCGCCATTCGACCTCTCTCGCAAGGGAGCTACGCTGCTGGCCGCAGCGGATATTGACTATCAGGACTATCTGACAACCGGCGTGGGCTATCATCGCTTCAGCGTTAGCGGGCTGGAATCCTACGCGGAAGCGAGCAACTTTATGCGCGACCTCTGGAAAACGACGACCGTGCAGCCGACCGGTACCGCCGCGGAGCGCAAGAGAGAAGAACGGGAATTGCTGGCGACATTAGAGTTGTTCCTGTTGTTAACCTATTGATATTTTAGGATACTTTCAAATTCTAAGGCCGACTGAGAGCGGAAAGAACTGGTTTTTTTGCTTTCAGCCAGCCCATGGAATATGAAAATGTATTGGAAATCAACCGGCCTCTCTTTCGGTTTATCCAAGACGGTCTCGAACAGCATCCAGACCGGTGTAACGGGCATGGATGATGCAGCCTTCAAAAAGCTGAATAAAGATAAACAGGCGGAGCTCACCGCTCAATTCAAACCGCAACAGGTGTTGTTTAAGAGCCTATATAAGATGGCGATGGCCGACAAGGTTTATGACCTGCTGGTCAAAGGGCCGACAGCTGTGGCCAACCTGCCCTTCGCGGATGATGTAAAAGTCGATAAAAACAAGCTGGAAGAAGAGAAAAAGCAACTGGCTATTGCCAATTCGCTGGTCGAGGCATTGGCCGAGAAGGGGCTGAAGGTCGATGCGGATTTCGATTACGGCGATACGGAAAAACTGATCGAACAAATCGCCGCAAAAATGCCGGGGGTGGAATTGACGCCGAAGGAAACCAGGGTATTAAAAGAGGAAGTGGAGACTAAGTTCACGGAGAAATGGGCGAACTTGACGGGCAAGGAAAAGGAGGAATTCTCCAAACTACCCTCCGAGGCGGAGCAAAAGAAATTCCTACTCGATAAAGACAAGGAAGCACGCCTGACGGAGAAAAAGGCGCCCTGGAAGGAAGATCTGAATGCGATGAGGACGCATTTTGAAGAGGAATGCGATGCGATCAAGGCGGAGGCGGAAAAGCAGGCGGAAAAGGATAGCAAGGAACTGGCGGCGGACATTGAAGCGATAACGGATGCTGATGCCGTGGAAAAGACCCTCGAGAAAAGTTCCTCCGACGACCAAAGGACCTCGAAGGAGAGTGCCGGGCCGGGTGATGACGGCTCCAAGATCGTTGGTCGCGCACTCGCGGCACGCCTCTATGGGAAGAAATCCAAGAAAAACAGGGAGCCGGAGAAGAAAGAGGAAGCCGCGCGGCGACGCCGCCGGACTTTGGGACAGTAAAATTGCAGCACCAACAAAATTAATACACTACCCCGCAATGCTCAAGCGGTCCGCACCGCGGACCCTACCCTAACCACTTGATTGGCTGTAGGGTCCACGGTGCGGACTGCTGGGATGTTGCAGGCATTTAATATGTGAAAACAATCGGTTAGAGCCAGTGTAGGTCGGGTAAGGTCAGGGACGACCGCCACCCGACATATAGCCGCGGCCACCGTGCAACTCACGGGGCGTGCCTTACCCGACCTACGCGGGTTAGTTACCCCCTAAAACATATAGGCCAATGGAGGCTATGAATTTGCAACATCAGTCGAAACTGGGTACCAGACTCGAACTTACTCATATTTTCTCTCTCCCCCAAACGGGACCTTTGTATCCTTGAGCAATGTCGGCGTGTCGATGAGCCTTACCTCTCCCTCTCCGATCAGGATCGCTGCCACTACACCAATGACGATGGCCAGTATCCCGAACAGGCCGAGAAGAAAACTGATGAGAAGGAAAACCGCTTCCGGTGTCATATGCTAGGTCCCCGTCCAAATCGAAGATACCGTGCGGGTTGTGGTGAATGGAAATCCATGCCGTGGCAGGATATCGATTCGCACCACGTAGAACGCCACCGTTTGGAATTATTCTCAATCGCGCTAGTCTATCATCCCGACCGCCGCAATTCCGTATCCAGGGCGTATTGACATTCAGCGAACCGCATCGATTGATAGGGGGCAGGGGACAGTTGTCAGGGGAGGTCCCCTGACAACTGCCCCCTGAGATGCGGTTCGCGCCACGTAGGGTGGGCTGTGCCCACCGGAAAACCACCCGCGCTTACCGCATCATCGATGCGGTTCGCGCCACCCGACAGTGCCATCCTGAAAGGTCTCCCGCGCTCACCGCATCCTACGCGTCCGGAAAAATTGCCAGGAAGGCAATAGGGGCGGCAGGCCGAACGGGGACAGGCGTAACCGGCCTCAAAGCGTAAGGAAGAGATCGGCCTTGCGGACAAGGTCCGGCCGCGGCAGGAGTTCGGCCCGGGGAAAACGCACCAGGGCCCCGATTCTGGTACCCTGGCCGGCGACCTGGATCTCGAAGAGGGGAACCTCGTTGCCGGTCTCGGTCCGATTGCCGTCCAGCTTGATCCCCATGCGGTTCAGGTGGATGGAGCTCAAATGCCCGCCGACGTATTGGGCCGGGTTCCCCAGGACATCGGCCACCAGCTCGAGACGGGATTCCAGGGACGCCAACCGGGGGATTTCCCGCGCGAGCGTTTCCCCGATCTCGTCGAGCTCCCGTTGCAGTTCTTGGCGAGACTCGCCGCTGTCTTCAGAGGCATTCCGGTTCAGACGGGTGACGAGAAAATTGCGACGATGCTCCAGCTCGGTGACCCTGATTTTCTCATCCCTGACCCGTTTGCGAATGTACGCCAGCAATCCGTTGAAGATGCAGCACTTGAGCGAATGCCTGGCCCCTGTCTCGCTGGTAGCGGGAGAAAGGACCTGGTGGTCGATAAAGTTCACGGTGGTCTGTATGACATCCTTGCGCACCGCGTCGCCGACCAATGACACCCCTAGCTGCCGGTGCTCTTCTATTTTCATGCACAGGAGCGCCCAATACGCCTCGGCATCAGGGTTGGCCTCCAGCAGCTCATGGACCTCCGCGCTCCGGCTGAACACCGCTTGCAAGTGGTTGGGATCGGCGAAAAAGGCGTTGACCCGGGGATCCCCGGAGAACGCAGCCCGGCTGCACAGGATAGCTCCGGGGACTGCTTCGACAAGCCCGTCGATGTAGCGAAAGGTTGTCGCGACCGGTTCTCTCAAACGCCGGGAGTAGCCGGATAGAAAACGTAGACGGCTGTAGGTCTCGTTCACTACGTGCTCGACCGCCTGTGCCAGGGTGCCGTTGCAGGACGGCTCGGTAGCCTCCGCGTCGTCCCAAGGCTTGAAGGCCCCGCCGAAACGCGAGAACATCTCCTGCAGAAAAGACCCCATCCTCCCCCTCACTCGTGATCGTTCGTTGGCGTTGAAACCGGGCCGCGTGCGGCAGACAGCCTAAGAGGCTGTCCAAAAACCAACCCATTGATATTGTTTGATATGGCGTGACCAATCCGATCGAAATAATGCCCTTGATCCCCCCTCTCCCCAGCCCTCTCCAAGCCTCTCTCCCGAGGGGGGCGAGGGAGCCAACCGGGCATTACAAGCAGTTAGTTCTTAGGGGGCGTTCTCAATTGAGCTGAATCCTCATGAAAATCAAGCACATCAGGCCCATGCAGCAGCGGCTACGAGTTT
>NZ_FLUY01000862.1 GCF_900092655.1 Candidatus Thiosymbion oneisti | reverse complement strand
GATCCCCTCTCCCCAACCCCTCTCCCGGCGGGAGAGGGGACATAGTAGCCAGTACCGCTGGTCATGTTATCACTTATCATTAGCCATTACCCTAAAAACTAATACATTGATTTTAAAAGGGTGTATAAAAGATACACCACCTTGGCCGCATCCGTGCCCAATTGTGTTGGGCACGCGGCCATCCTTGGCGGCTTGGCCCAACCTACATTATTTAGACAGCCTCTTAATGCTCGACGATCAAGTATCCTGTCCCCGGAATTCTCACCCAGGACTCGCGAGCACCGCCATGACTCTACTTGAAACCCTGATCATAGGCATCGGTACCGCCGTCGCCAAAGCGACCCTCAAGCTGTGGCTCAAGGACCAGGAGATCGCCGACGCCACAATCGGAGCGGGCGCCGGGGAGCTGAGCGGGCTGCTGATCAAGAAGATCCCCGATCTGCTCAGACGGAACGATACCGAGACCCTGTTCGACCAGAAGATCCGCGATCTGGCGGGTGACAGCATCCACAAGGTCCTGCGCCAGGAGGCCGGCGACATCGCGGAGGAGCGCCTGGGCATAATCGCCAACGCCGCCGCCGAGACCCTGGCGCATACCCCCATCGATGCCAAGATACTGGTCGCGCACGACCTCGACGACGACGCCCTGGTCGAGTATTTCCTGAGCCGCACCGGCGCCGCTGGCGGCAACCCGGCACTGGCCGGACGCGACCCGGACAACCACCTCTTCGCGGCGGCCGAACAGCGGATCTACCGCCGCATCCTTTCCCACGCCTCCCAGCTCATCGTCGATATGGCCTCGCACTTCCCGCGCTTCGAGGAACGGGTAAACGCCGAGCTGCTCCGGCGTGTCGGCGATATGGCGCAGCAGGTCGTCGCCGGCATCAACCGCGTCGTCGTCGATCAAGCGGACGCCTTCGAAGGCGATTACCGCAACGCCTGCGTCCGCAGATACGACCAGCTCGAGCTCTTCGGTGTCGACCTGCAGGAGACCAACAAGCGCTACAACCTCAGCATCGCCTACGTCACCCTCATGATCGAGCGCCCCCATTTTCGCTCCGGGTCCGGCTCCGGCCCTGGTTCCGAGCAGATCCGCGACTCGGTCCCGGCCGATCGGGCCCTCGCCGCCCATCGGCGGCTGTTCATCCGCGGCCCGGCTGGCTCGGGCAAGACGACCCTGCTGCAATGGTTCGCGGTCTTCGCCGCCGCGCGGCGTCTGGACGGCAACCTGGAGCCCTGCAACGAGTGCGTGCCCTTCCTGATCAAGCTGCGCCACTTCTCCGAGACCCCTCTCCCCAGGCCCAAAGCGTTTCCGCACGAGGCATCGCGCGCCCTCGGCGGTTCGGCCCCAGCCAATTGGGTCCACGACCGGCTCAAGTCCGGCAAGGCCCTGGTCCTGGTCGACGGGCTCGATGAGGCGTCCGCAAGACAGCGACAAGAGGTCCGCGCCTGGCTGCGCGACCTGATCGGCGTATTTCCGAACGCCCGCTATGTGGTCACATCCCGCCCCCATGCCGCCAAGGAGGGTTGGCTCGACGCCGACGAATTCGTCGACGCCGAGCTCCAGGACATGGCCCGCAGCGACATCCACGCCTTCATCGCGCATTGGCACCGAGCGGTGGCCCAGGGCATGCCCGACGAAGAAGAAAAAGCGAAGGTCCTGGCGCTGACCGATTCCCTGAAGGCCAAGCTCGGTAAGAACGCCGCCATCTATCGCCTGGCGACCAGTCCCCTGTTGTGCGCCCTGTTGTGCGCGCTGCACCGGCAGCGGGTCAAGAACCTCCCCTCCGACCGCATCCAGCTCTATCGCTCCTGCATCGACATGTTCTTCCGGCGCGACGAAGAGCGGGAGGTCCCTGCGACCGATTACCTGGACCTCTCGGATCGGCAAAAGGGGAGCCTGCTTCAGGACTTCGCCTGGTGGATGATCCGCAACGGGAAGACGACGGCAACGCCGGAGGAGGCCGTCAACCGATTCGGACGGGCCTACCAGCGTTTGCGTGGCGACAAGCCAGGAACGGGGGAAGACGTTATGCGGCTCTTCCTGCACCGGATCGGGATCATCCGCGAGCTGGCCCACCGGAAGATCGATTTTCCCCACCGTACCTTCCAGGAGTACCTGGCCGCCAAGGGGGCGATCGAAGAAGAGGACCTGGACCTGCTGGTGCAGAATGCACAGGACGTCCAGTGGCGAGAAGTCGTCATTCTGGCTACGGGCCTGCTGCCGCCGAAGCGGGCCGAATCCCTGCTCCAGGGATTGCTCGCCCGCGGCGATCGCGAGCCAAAGGACCGGCACGCGCTCTACCTGGTTGCGGTGGCCGGTCTCGAGGTCCTGGTCGCCACCCAGGATGCAGACTCCGAGATTGAGCAGCAGATCGGGGAGCGGATCGAACAGATTCTGCCGCCACGGGATCTGACGGACGCAAGGGAATTGGCGGCAGCCGGCGACCTGGCCGTGCCCCACCTGACCGATCCCCGCTCGATGACGGTCGATCAAGCCGCCGCCAGCATTCGTGCCCTCACCCTGATCGGTACGGAACCGGCCTACGACGCCCTTGGCCCCTATCTCGACGATGAGCGCGCCGGCGTGCAGCGGCAGATTATCGCCGCCTACGAGGTTGCTCACGATCCCAATGCCTATGTCAAATCCACATTTGAGCGAATGACTAAGATCGGCTTCTCGTCGGTGCCTGGCCTTTCGGATATCAGCATGCTGGGCGCCTGCGCCAAGCTGCAATCGCTCAACCTCCAGTGGACGCGAGTGAGCGACCTGAGCCCCCTGGGCGCCTGTGTCAATCTGCAATCGCTCGACCTCCAGTGGACGCAGGTGAGCGACCTGAGCCCCCTGGGCGCCTGCTCTAATCTGCAATCGCTCGACCTCAGCGAAACGAAAGTGAGCGACCTGAGTACCCTGGGCGTCTGCTCTAATCTGCAATCGCTCGACCTCGGGGGAACGCCAGTGAGGGACGTGAGTGATCTGGGCGCCTGCGCCAAGCTGCAATCGCTCGACCTCAGGGAAACGCAAGTGAGGGACCTGAGTGCCCTGGGTACCTGCGCCAAGCTGCAATCGCTCGACCTCAGCGGAACGCAGGTGAGCGACCTGAGCGCCTTGGGTGCCTGCTCTAATCTGCAATCACTCGACCTCAGGGGAACGCGAGTGAGCGACCTGAGTGCCCTGGGCGCCTGCGCCAAGCTGCAATCGCTCGACCTCAGGGAAACGCAAGTGAGGGACGTGAGCGCCCTGGGTACCTGCGCCAATCTGCAATCGCTCGATCTTGGGAGAACGCAGGTGAGCGACCTGAGCGCCTTGGGTGCCTGCTCTAATCTGCAATCACTCGATCTTGGGAGAACGCAGGTGAGCGATGTGAGCGATCTAGGCGCTTGCTCTAATCTGCAATCACTCGACCTCAGGGGAACGCGAGTGACGCGAAAGCAGCGTGCGGATCTCATGCGGCGTCTGCCAAAACTAAAAATCATTTCCTGACAGGGGTTCGGCGATGATCTCCATGTTCCTGCTGCACGCCAAAAACCCCTAACGAGGTTTCGCCTCAGACCGACTGGGGGCAAATTCTTCGGAACGGCACAGAAGCTACGGAACGGCACAGAGGCCGTTCCCTACCGGGGAATGACGCGGATTTTGGTGGTCGTAGGGAACGCCCTCCGTGGCGTTCCGGCCCTCCTGACCTATATTTATCTCGAAACGAAATATCGGTCGTTCTCTCGTTCCCACGCGCCGCGTGGGAACGCGGAAACTCCGCGCCGCGGAGTGTCTCGGAGAGCCCGTAGGGCGGGAAAGTGCAGCGCATCCCGCCGGAATCATCGGCGGGATGCGCCATCCCTGGCTGCTCCCGCCCTACGGTCCGGTGCCGAACGCTCCGAGCCGCGGCGCCTGGTCAGGACACCAAGCCGGCGAAGCGTGCCCATCAGCGGGTGATGGGCACGCCGCGCCGGGGGCATCCTCCCCAGCCGTCGCGGCCTGCAAGCCGCCGTGGAATGACCGCCGCCGCGAGCCCGGCTGGCCGGGCGCCGGCTTTGCCCATCCTACGAAATGTCAACCGGACCTATCCTCTACCATTCTAAAGATTTACCACTACCTTCCGGCGAACTGTCATCGCCGGTGCTTCACGAAGCATGTCAATTGCCTCAAATAATGTAAGGCACTACCCATTTTCCAAGGGAAGGCCCAACGAAGCCGCGCCGGTGGTCTTTTCGCTGTCCAAGCTTTGGGGCTATAGTACGTGGTGGCCATAGTGAAGAGCCGATGTCGGGAAAACAGCGATGACAAGCACCATACGTTAAGAATTTCAACAAAGAGGAAGTGGCGATGGCCGCAAATGCGTTGGTTCAAGCCCAAAGCTACTTTGTGGGAATACCCCAGGGTCTGTCCCTGCTATCCCCGAATCCTTCTTGACACGAACATCGAGGAAGACGTTGACGGAGATCCGGCAGTATGGATCTGGGAGCTTAATCGTTTTCGCCCTCGTGCCAACCCTGGGAGCTCTGCTCCAGGGTCTCGTAATAGCGTTCCTGGTTCTGCTCCACCAACCGCTCCAGGCTCACGAAGCGGCCCACGTCATATCCAAGCCGGTAGCTCTGTAGCAACCATAGCAGGCGCGACCCCCGTCCATTGCCATCGCGGAAGGGGTGGATGCACAGAAAATCCAGGTTGAAAGCAGCCAGCGCGATCAAGGGATGCACCCAGGCCTCGTCGAGACAGCGCTGCCAGTCCGCCAGGAGCAATGCCATGTGCTCGGGGGTCTCTGCTGCCGGCACCGTCCGAAAACGCACCCGCTCCCGTCCGTCCGGATAGCGTTCGAGGATGTCGGCGTCCTTCTCCTGGTAACGCCCGGCATCCCAAATCTCTCCACGGGCTATTGTGTGCAGGCGCATAACCGTGATCTCATCCAGCGGAATCCTCTCCGCTTCCTCGTGAATCCAGGTCAAGGCATCAGATAATCGCGGATCTCCTCCTCGTCCCGATCACGGAACAAGAGGCCTGGGTGCTGCCCATAGCTTGCGCAGCCGCCCCGGCGCCACCGACACCCCTTCGATGCGGTTGGACGAGACCGCGCTCTCGATCAGGGCATGCGCCCGCAGCGCCTCTAATCGCTGGGGCGACTGGCGGGTATACAAGGTCTGCATGCCCCGAAATTTGCCCAGGTCGGCGAGATACCAAGCCGCGGATGGGTGAACAGGTACGGTAGCCGGGGCGAACAGGCGGAGGCTGGTCATATGGAGAGACGGGCTGCTCCGATTTCCTGGAGACCTACTCTTGGGACGCGAGCGAGGTCCCGGATCAGGAGTGGTTCCCGGAATAGGGGTGAGGCTCGCTTTGCCGTGGGGTACCAGACTTTCATGGATTGGGAGTTATCGCTATTCTTATCGTATTTGTAGGACCTCCTACATCAGGTGACCTCAATGCAGCTACAAATATCGGTTCGAGAAGCGAATCAACACCTTTCGCGCTATCTCGCGCACGTCGAACAGGGTGACGAAGTCGTAATCACACGACGCGGAGCCCCGATAGCCAAGCTAGCCGGAATCAGCGAACGGCCCGAGCTGACCCCGGAAAAGGCCGCGGCTCGTGAGCGTCTGCGCACCCGTTTAACCAAGGGCTACCGCTTGGGTGGTATCCGTGTCGCCCGCGACGAGATCCACGAGCGAAATCAATGGCCGCCGAACGCTGGTCCCTAGACACCAATATCCTCGTTTATGCCATCGACTGCGATACCGGTGAAAAACACAGGATTGCTGTCGAACTTCTCGACGCGCTTGCGGAGCGAGACTGTGTTCTTTCCCTTTTAGACAGCCTCTAAGGGCTAAACCGATGAGCTGGCATGACCACATCCATACTGATCCCGCCGTTCTCGCGGGCAAGCCTATCGTCAAGGGCACACGTCTGTCCGTGGATTTTCTGCTGAGCCTGCTGGCGGAGGGCTGGAGTGAAGCGCAAATTCTGGAAAACTACCCGCAGTTGTCCCATGAGGCATTGCAGGCGGTTTTCGCCTTTACCGCCGAGGTGATGCGGGAAGAAACCATCTGTCCGCTCATGAGCGGCGCAGCCTGATGCGCCTGTTGGCCAATGAGAATATCCCGTTAGCCGATGTGCTGGCCTTGCGAGAAGTGGGTTTCGATATGGTTTCGATTACGGAACGCTCACCGGGTATTCGGGACGAAGCAGTGATGCAAATCGCTCATGTCGAAAGGCGTATCATCGTCACCTTCGACAGGGATTACGGTGAATTGGTCTTTCGCCGTCGTCTACCGGTACCTGCCGGCGTCTTGTACTTACGCTTTCTCCCCGCTTCACCATTGGAGATTGCCGAATACGTTGCCCGGTTGATTGCGAGCGGCATAAAACTGGAAGGCAAATTCACCACCGGGGACAGAGAACAGGTGCGCCAGCGGCCGCTGCCGGAGGAGAAAGGCTGAGCCGACGACGGATGCGGGGGTATGGGACGATGCCACGGCGCAAGTGGACAAAGAGGCCAGCCTCTCCGATTTTCCAGAGACCTGCCCTTGGGAGCCGAGCGAGGTCCTGAATCAGGAGTGGTTTCCAGAGTAGGGGCAAGGCTTGCCGACTATGAAACGGAGCCGTATCCGAACCTTGAGTCGACCGGTTATGATTCGCCAAGGGAATTTACTACGCGACGGAGGAAGCCCCTAACACACAAACTTAACATATTGTCCCTGAGCCAACCAAATGGCTGATATATACGATAATAGGAAGCGTAGCGAGATCATGGCGCGCGTACGTGCAACGGGAACCAAGCCGGAGCTTATCGTACGGCGCGTAGCCCATGGGCTTGGCTATCGTTTCCGGTTGCATCGAAGGGACTTGCCGGGTAGGCCCGATATCGTGTTTTCTCGCTACCGGAAAGTAATTTTTGTGCACGGTTGCTTTTGGCATGGACACGAGCGGTGTCCCAAGGCCAAACGCCCTGCAACGAACAGCGCCTTCTGGAACGGGAAACTCTCACGGAACCTGCAACGGGATCAAGAGAATGCCGCCGCGCTAAGGAGGGCCGGCTGGAGGGTGTTGGTGGTATGGGAGTGCGAAACGATCGATCGCGAGCAACTTACGGCAAAGATATCCCGTTTTCTTGACGGAGATAACGGCTCAAGAGCGTAAGACCGTGAAGATCAAGGTATTCGACTTTTTTTCCGGATGTGGCGGAGCGAGTTGCGGTTTCCGTGATGCCGGGATGGAAATCGTATTCGGCCTTGACTGGGACCCTGACTCGCAAAAGACGTTCCAACTCAACTTTCCTTCCACTCACTTCGAGCTTGCGGATATCCGCCGAGTGTCGATCCGAGACCTTCGCTCACTCGTAGCTGAACAACAACCGAACCCGGTCCTGTTCTGCGGATGCGCACCCTGCCAGCCGTTCACGAAACAGAACACTAGACGACCTGAGCGGGAAGAAGACGCTCGCGTACCACTCCTTTCCCGTTTCGCCCGCATCGTCACCGAATGCGAACCGGACATCGTGTTCGTCGAGAACGTACCCGGACTTCAGAAACTGGACCGTCGAACCCAACCGTTCGGGGGATTCCTTCAGCGCCTTGGAGCCGCCGGGTATCACGTTGCCTACGAGCCGGTATCGTTGATGAAATACGGCGTTCCTCAAAGCCGCTGCCGACTGTTGCTCCTGGCAAGCCGCCATGGACCGATCGAGCTCCCCCCGAAAACGAACGGACCCGGAACGGAAAATCCTCAATACGAGACGGTGAGGAATTGGATTGGGGATCTCCCGCCCATTGCTGCGGGCGAAGAACACGCGACCGTTCCCAACCACCGTGCCGCCGCCCTATCGGAACGCAACCTGGAAAGAATACGGGCCACACCGGAAGATGGCGATCATCGAGACTGGCCGGAACCACTACGTCTCGACTGTCATCGAAACACCCCCGGTTACAGCGATGTGTATGGCCGCATGGCATGGGACCGGCCTGCCTCCGGGCTGACGACGCGGTGCATCAGTTACTCCAACGGCCGTTTCGGACATCCCGATCAAGACCGGGCGATCAGTGTGCGGGAAGCGGCCTGCCTGCAAACCTTTCCGCGGGATTTCCGCTTTGAGGGAAACCTCGGGTCCATGGCTCGGCAGATCGGCAATGCCGTGCCCGTCCGCCTTGCAACCATCATCGGGCAGCATGTCATCGAGCACCTGAAGGACACGTGACCACGGGCATAAGATGGCTACCTTCAAGACCCGCGCTCGCACGCTGGACATGCTGGGACGGCAGCAGATCGCCGGAATTCCCACGGCGATCAGCGAGCTGTTCAAGAACGCCCACGACGCCTACGCCGATCGCGTCGAGATCGACTACTACCGGACCGACGGCCTCTTCGTGTTGCGCGATGACGGTATGGGCATGACCGAAGAGGAATTCATCGGTCGGTGGCTAACCATCGGAACGGAGAGCAAGCTCAATGCCGCCGGGATTGCCCCGCCGCCGCACGATCCGTCCAAGAAGCAGCGGCCGATGCTGGGGGAGAAGGGGATCGGTCGTCTCGCAATCGCAACCATCGGACCGCAGGTGCTCGTCCTGACTCGCGCCAAGCGGGATGAGTCTCTCTCCGACCTTACCGTGGCATTCATGAACTGGAGACTTTTCGAGTGTCCCGGCATCGACCTCGAAGATATCGAGGTCCCTATTCACAGTTTTCCGGGCGGAGAATTGCCCTCACACGGAGACGTCTCAGAGATAGTCAGGGAATTTCGTGAGAACGTTGAACGGCTGAAAATGCCAATAGGAAAGGAGTCCTACTCTCGTCTTATCGGCGAAATCGAGCGGTTCGATGTCGATCCCCGAGACATCGACTTTTATCTCGGCGATCCGACGCTACGGGGTACGGGGGCCGGCACTCACTTCATCATCTCACCGAGCTCCGATCTTCTTCCCGCGGACATAGACGGCGAGCCAGAGGTCGATAAAGCGACGCCGCTGACAAAGGCCCTGTTGGGCTTCACGAACACGATGACGCCGGAGCACTCGCGTCCTGTTATCCGGGCCGCATTCCGCGACCACAAGACCGAAGAATCGGCGAAGGATCTCATCGCCGAGGGCGAGTTCTTTATGCCGGATGAATTCCGGAACGCGGACCATCAGGTGATGGGGCGTTTCGACGAGTTCGGTCAATTCAAAGGCAGGGTATCAATATACGGTGACGCCGTGGACGATCATGTGATTCCGTGGCGTGGTGCCAAAGGGAACCCGACGGACTGTGGCCCCTTCACTATCAGCTTTGCAGCAATTGAAGGACTAAGCAAACACTCCACGCTCCCCCCCGAAGACTTTGCGCTTATGTCGCAAAAGATGGGGAAGATTGGGGGTCTATACATCTATCGTGACGGAGTACGCATTCTGCCCTATGGCAATACCGACTACGACTGGCTGGATATCGAGTTCCAAAGGACAAAGAGTGCCTATTACTATTACTTCTCTCACCGCAAGATGTTCGGGGTCGTCGAGATTGACCATCGGAATAATCACCAACTCAGTGAGAAGGCCGGGCGAGAGGGATTCCGGGAGAATAGGGCCTATCGTCAGTTCAAGAGCATCTTAAAGAACTTCTTTCTACAGGTCGCCGCCGACTTTTTCCGCAAAGAAGGTACGTACAGCGATAGGTTTGAGGAACAAAAAGCGGAACTGGAAAAGATGGAACTCGATCGTAGACGGCGGGAGCAACAGGTATCAAAGAAGAAAGCCACGCTTGCGGATGGTCTGAGAGATTTCTTCGAGCGCGTATCGTCGAATGCCCCGCAAGAGGAATCGCTCCGACTGACCCGGGACGTTTCCGAAAAGCTCAAGCAGGCATGCCAAATTGCCGATCCCCAACAAGCCGCGGAGGAGATCATTCGGGTTGAGCAACATGCCCGAACCGAGCTACAAAATCTCGAATCCCGCTACAAGATTCCGCGCCCGAGAATCGCTTTAAGCAAAGCGATGCAGAAAGAGTGGGGCGACTACACCGCGGCGTTTTCCGATCTGACGGAGAACGTTTTCCGGCGCACGCGTGAGTTGATCGAGGACATTGTTGGCGATGAGGCCGCAAAGGCCCGCATAGCGATTGACCGAAGGCTCCGAGCGGAGGCAGTGCTGGAGGAACTGGCGCAACAAGCCAAGCGGAATACGAAGGATGGGGCAACAAACGCGAAGCGGAAAGCGGACAGAGTTGCCACGGAGGTGCGAGGCGTCGCAAGCGCATGTATCAACGAGGTGGACACGGAATTACGCGCGGTCATGAGCGAGTTTCAGCGCACGGATGTGTCCCGTCTGTCGGACGAGGATTTTGTCGGAACCCGTGACGCGCTGGAATCGCGAATCATCAAGGTAACGGAAGAAAGGTCGACTTTCCTGGAATCGATTCTTGCGCAGCTGGAGGCTATCGATCTGACCGGCGAGACATCCGCCCTCGACCAGCTGGTGGCCATCGAGCAACGTAATCAGTACCTCGAAGAGGAGGCCGAGGCCGATCTTCAATTGGCGCAGCTCGGGATGGCGGTCGAGATCATTAACCACGAATTCAATGCCACGATTCGTTCACTTCGCAATAACCTGAGAAGGCTGAAGGGCTGGGCCGACATCAATGAAGACCTCGCAGGGCTATACCGTAATATCCGGGCCAGCTTCGACCACCTGGATGGGTATTTGACGCTTTTTACGCCGCTGCAGAGAAGGCTCTATCGCAAAGCGGTCGACATTCACGGTTCCGAGATACACGATTTTCTTGCCGATCTGTTTCAAGAGCGATTCGCGCGTCACGATGTTTCCCTGGTGCGGACGGATGCCTTTTCCAGGGCACGCATCAAGGGCTACCCCTCTTCCTTCTATCCGGTGTTCGTAAATCTTGTCGACAACGCGGTCTATTGGCTATCACAACAAAATCTCGCCCAAGAGCGACGGATCGAGCTCGATGCGGCGGACGGGGCCTTCCTGATCTCCGATTCCGGTCCGGGGGTGAATACAAGGGACCGAGAAGCGATCTTCGAGTTCGGATTCACAAGAAAGCCGGGTGGTCGTGGAATGGGATTGCATATATCCCGCGAAGCGCTCCGTAGAGTCGGCTACGATTTGGTGCTGGCGGAAGGGATGGCTGCGAAAGGGGCGACCTTCGTCATCCGGCCCGTCGACTTGGACGATGAGGATGGAAGCAACCGTGAATAATTTTCCGCAACGCTGTACGCAGATCGCCGAGCGTTTTCTGCTAACCGCCGTAATCGTCGATGATCAGGCGCATTATGAGGATCCCTCCCCACCGCCTACGCAGCTCAGGAAACCGGATCGATACACATCGGCTCGTCCGGCGGAGGCAATCGACGAGCCGGAAGCGAATGATCGCCGTCACAGTCTCGATGCGCGGGTGCTTGTGGACGCGTTTGCCGAGCGTGGGCTGATATGTGCCGTCATAGCGCCCCGACCGGATACCGAATCGGACAAAACCATAGCCCCCGCCGCAAAGCGGGCCGACATTGTCGTGCTCGACTGGCAATTGAACCATGACAACGGGGAACGGGCACTATCCATCCTGAGCAAGCTTATCGAGGCCGATGCGGGAGAGCGGTTGCGGCTGGTTGCCATCTACACGGGAGAGCAAGACATCGCTGCCATCGGACAAATGGTCGAGCGCGAGATGAGAAAACAAGAATGGACGTTCAAGCCTGATGATCGGGGTGTTGTGCTCTCGTATCGGCATTGTCACATCGTCATCTACGCAAAGTCCGACACACGGTTGGCGCCGGATCTGAAGGACAGGTCGATCCCGGAGGCGGATGTCCCGCAGTCCCTCATCGGCGACTTCGGCGATATGACAACAGGCCTGCTTCCGAGCATCGCGCTCTCGTCCTTAGCGGCCGTCCGTGACAATGCCCATAGGGTTCTGGATCGATTTCAGTCATCGCTGGATGCGGCATTCCTCGCGCATAGGGCGTGCCTTTCGGCCCCCGAAGACTCACAACGACACATCGTGAATCAAATCGCCGGTGAATTACACGCCATCATGGATGATGCCGCGGCAACGGATAATCCGGCAGGGATTGACGCGATCAAGGAGTGGCTGAAACGGACAGCCGGAGCGAATGCCGAATTCACATTCGGAGAGAATAAGAAGCTCTCATTTGACCGGACCGTTACTCTTTTGAGCGAGGGGCTGAAGAAAAATAACTTTCTTGGTGAGAAAGACTTCAAGTGTCTGTCGTCAGGATTTGCACGTAAGCAAGATTCGACGGAGGAGTTGGATCGTCAATTAACCTGGATGTTCAACTTTCGTACGGTCTTCAATGCACCTCCTCCCATACTCCATTTGGGAACGGTTCTGCGGAGAGATAACGACAAGGATGATGAGAAATTCTTTCTTTGCATGAGGCCCAGGTGCGACAGCGCACGGTTGACGGGAGAGAACGCATTCCTGCTATTGCCATTGACGGACCCGAAGGAGAAAACAATCCAGCTCGTCATACGCACATCGCCGGAGACCTATCGGCGCGTCAGTGTTGGCACCCAGGCATCCGAGTGGTCTCTGGTGCGATTCGCACCGGAAAAAGTTGGTGGAGCAGTCACCGCGGAGAAAGATAACGACGGAGCTTTCTTCTTTACCGCCGTAGACGGAACACGATACCGGTGGGTGGGGGAGTTGAAGGCGGAATTCGCTCAACGGATAGCCCATCACTTCGCTACGGGACTATCGCGTGTAGCCGTCGATAACTCGGAATGGCTTCGCAGACAGGAAAACTTATGAGGCGATAGCAGTCAAATTGCGAGGGGATACTTCACCGACGTACCACAAAATCCCTCACTAATGATGCTCGTTGAAGGTCTGTTTCGGGAGATTCCGATGATTGCCTACAATCCCCCTATCGCGTATTTGGACGGATCGGACAACGGGGCCAGGCTCGAATCGATCCTCCCGATTATCGTTTCACGTTAAGAGATCAGTCGATTTGAGCCTGCGATTCATCTCAGCACCATGCAGGCACAGTAGGCGCCTGCTCATGTGATAAGCCGGTCGCGCCGGTATCCCGGACGTCTCGAATGGTGAGCGAAGGCGATCACGAGAAACTCGGAGCCCTGTTCACGAACGATTACAGAAAAGGGAAACCGTTTGAGTACGAGACGTTTTACTCCCCGTTTTCCAGCGGTGCCTGGGACGGATGCAAGGAGCGATCTCGTCTTCCAAAAGATCGAGCATCGCGTCAACTGCCTGTTGGAACGCTACGCCGAGTCCGGGACGTTGGCGTTCGTACCAGGATGCAGCTTCGGCTGCCTCAGCGGCGGCGGCCTCGAGAACCTTGACCGATCGCATCAAATACCGGCTATGCGGGTGCGTATCCGGCGGCCTAGTTCCTCCCGATCGATCAGCTTGGCCGTCCCGTCGTCTACTTGGTCCAGGCGCCGCAGGATCTCCGTCTCCCAGGCTTGTGCGACACCGGGATCGGGAGCTCCGTCGAGGCTGGCCAGGAGGTCCTG
>NZ_FLUY01000861.1 GCF_900092655.1 Candidatus Thiosymbion oneisti | reverse complement strand
AAGCGGCCGAAGAGACCGGCCTCTCCGACTTTCCGGAAATCTGCCCTTGGGAACCGAGCGAAATCCTGAATCAGGAGTGGCTTCTGGAATAAAGTTCGCGTTCCGTCGCAGCAAGGCTAGTGAGCAGATCCAGCGGTATGGATCTGGGAGCTTGTCGGAAACATTGCCCTTACTATTGCCCCCATTTAAGGGTAATTACCCTCTCTTTCTCCAGCTGGCTCCGGGGCCTCGCCCTTGGCACTCCACGACTCCCGCCGATTGCTGTTCCCGCAGTACCCGCCGCACCATATCCCGGCTGACACCGGGACAGGTATGCTCCAGTTCCTTCAACGTGAAGCTGCCGGCTACCCTGGCCGTCAGTTGCTCGATTTCCCTGAGCACCTGCTCGCGCTTGGCTCCCCGCGGCTCCCTGATTCCCCCCACCCGCTCGGCGAATTCTCGATAGGCCGCCTTCGTAATCGACAGAACGAAGTTTATGTAGGGCCAAGGATCGTTTTCGCCCTCGTGCCAACCTTGGGAGCTCTGCTCCAGGGTCTCGTAATAGCGTTCCTTGTTCTGTTCCACCAACCGTTCCAGGCTCACGAAGCGGCCCACGTCATAGCCAAGTCGGTAGCTCTGCAGCAACCACAGCAGGCGCGACACTCGTCCGTTGCCATCGCGGAAGGGGTGGATGCACAGAAAATCCAGGTTGAAAGCGGCCAGCGCGATCAAGGGATGCACCCAGGCTTCGTCGAGGCAGAGCTGCCAGTCCGCCAGGAGCAGCGCCATACGCTCGGGGGTCTCTGCTGCCGGCACCGTCCGAAAACGGACCCGCTCACGCCCGTCCGGATAGCGTTCGAGGATGTCGGCGTCCTTCTCCTTGTAGTGCCCGGCATCCCAAATCTCCCCGCGAGCCATTGTGTGCAGGCGCTTGATCGTAACCTCGTCCAGAGGAATCCTCTCCGCCTCCTCGTGAATCCAGGTCAAGGTATCACGATAGCCGCGGACCTCTTCCTCGTCCCGGTCCCGGAACAAGGGTCTGGGTGCCGCCCAGAGCTCGCGTAGCCGCTCCGGCGCCACCGACACCCCTTCGATGCGGTTGGACGAGACCGCACTCTCGATCAGGGCGTGTGCCCGTAGTACCTCCAATTGCTGGGGCGACTGGCGGGTGTACAGAGTCTGCATGCCCCGAAATTCACCCAGGTCGGCGAGATACCAGGCCGCGGATGGGTGAACAGGTACGGTGGCCGAGGCGAATAGGCGGAGGCTGGTCATGATGGGGACTCTTCGGTTCCCTCGTCATCTGCATCTTTGGTCAGGACGGTCCTGAGATCATCTAGGTGTCGTTCAGTGAGCTTGCAGCTAGTACGGCTGGGTACAAAAACCGAAACCAAGAACCACGAATGGACACGAATTAACACGAATGCTTCCAGGCAGACACGAAAAGCCCCTCTCCCGCCGAGGGTGTCGTAAAAGATGACGCCCGACGTAGCGCAGGCGTCTCGCCTGCATGGTTTGGGGATAGACCACTCTTTCCGGGTGCTGCAAGTGATTGAAAATACAAGGAAACAGGAAGTGGCGATGTTTCGTTTCCACATCCCGAGAATCCACAGCAGGGCTTTTGCGACACCCTCCTGCCGGGAGAGGAGCTTGTCCCAAGCGGAGCGAGGGATCTTGGGAGAGGGGATCGAATAGTTGTGGGCTATGTTTCCGTTAATTACGCATAGGTGTACTAGCTATGGCATCGACGCTGGCCAATCCGCCGGTACCAGCCCGCGTCCCGATGGCCACTGCTCGCGTGTCGCTTGCCTAAATCGTTCATCGTCGGAGAAATAGGCATGCTCAAGAACGATGATCTGGAGCGATGTAGCCCGTTCTATTTCGTCGAACAGCAGGTCGAAATACTGCTTCAATTTTTCGCTCTCACCACGTTTTTCTTCCGCAACGCTCGCGACGTCGACCACCGTTTCATAGCGGTCAGCCGGGAAATAGGGCCGACTGATCTGATCAAAGACGATCAGTCCGGGGACTGGGCGGCCGCGCTCCGACAACACCTTCTGCAAGGCCAGCGCAAAGGAGACATGCATACTCAGGTAGTTCTCGTCCGATCCGATGCTGCGCATGGGGATGTATCGCGACTCTACGGCAATGCCGGCCTGCAAGGTCTTTAAGTTGAGGTCTGCCTCAGCTTCGTGGTATTCGGCGGCAAACGGAAGACGGCGGAGGTACTTGGTCGCCATCCGGCCAATATGCAGGCGCATCGCGTCCAGGGCTTGCTCCTTGCCCTGGGGATCCAATTCAGCCGCGAGGCTTGTAATTTCTTCCCGAAGCTCGGCGATCTTTGTCGCTTCGCCCGGTTGAGCATCGGTAGGAAGCGCCTCCAGAAGGGTCTCCGCGGACCCGGCGAGTCGGCTTCGACGACCGTCCAGGTCTTCATCTGCCCTGAGGGCGTCATCTTCAGACACGGCTGCCTCAATCTGAAGACGAAGCCGCTTTATGGTTTCCCCAAGCTCCACCTCTCGTTCCCGCAGCTCTTCGATGTGTCGGTTGATACGAGGACGTTCCAAATCCACGTCTTCGAGCTCAGTGCGAAGAATCTCCAGGCTTTCGCGTAAACGCTCGACCGGCTCTGTCGACTCATCCAGGGGAGCCTCGCAGAAAGGACAGTGGCTTGTGTCTGTTTCCTCTTTCAGGAGGTTGACGGCCTCGATACGCCGTGCTTGCCGTTCGGTTGTTTGCTGGAAATCGGACGCATCCCGCCAGACTTGATCGGCGGCTTCCCGCTGTTCCACAACGGTTCTGAGCTGTCTCCGCGTGGCTTGCTCCTCGATCCGAAGCCCGGCGACGCGGGATGGCGGCTCGTCACTACCGGTGATACCGGGGTGCCAGCCGGTAAGGTCTCGAAGGACCTGGAGAGGTTCCGATTGCATCGCAGTACCGATATCCGGTGGGAGCATTCCCAGCTCAATACCGCGTTGAGCCAGTTGATCGATTCTTCAGGAGTACCGGTCGGCAAGCGCCTCCGCCTCTTTCTGTTCACGTTCCAAACGGCGAAGCTCGCGTCTGAGTCGTCGAAGCTTCCCTTCCCGCGCGGCGGAATCCTCGTCCACCACTCCGAGAAAATAGGGAAAGGCATCAATGGTGTTGTAGCGCTGTTGGTCCTGCGTCCCTCTAAGGAGAACCGACGGATTGATAATGATGTCGGCCGTTTGAAACAGAAACGCCATCGCATTTCGCAGCGAAATCCGCTTAGCCGTGCGCGTGGACGCTCCCAAGGTTTCGCCTCTGACCTCGCCCATGCCCAGCATCTCCTCGAATCGCCGAAGCCCACCGTTGTTTGTATTGGAAGTCAGTTGTTCTGTCCGGGACGGTGCTGCCACTTCGGTACCCGTATAGAGGCAGTAATCCGACGTAGTTTGTCGGTAAAGGTCGGGGACCCGCCGGGCGAGAAAAATCCGTGTGGCGTCACGCATCCAAAGCGTTGCAACCCAGGCACAACGTAGCTTCACGAAGTCCGGGATGTTGCAGCGGGACGACCCCAGGCAGTAGTCGATGATCTCGGCCAGTGCCGTTTTACCAGTGTTCGAATCACCGGTAATGATGTTCACGGAACCGGGAATCAGATCCACGGAGTGGGAACGGTTATCGTGGCTGTATAGGATGATTCGTTCCAGATTCCATCGCTTCATGGCGCTATTCCCAAACGGTGAAACAGGGTAGCGGGATCGTCGATGCGGCCCAACCAAGTACCCAGTCGACGGGCCAATCCCAGGGCACGCCCTCTTTCGTCACTGGAACGCCAACGTGGCTGCCGCCAGGGCATGTGCGTCACCGGAGCGAAACGCTGATCTGGTGAGACGTCCATCAGCCGGTGACGAATTGCAAATACCAGCGAGGTACGAGTGAAGGGTACGGTTGCGCGGATAGCGTCGGCCAAGCCAATCAACACCTCCGGTCGCTTGGCAAGCCAGTCGAACAATCCGGTGCTGGCGTTGGTCCCATCGAAGCTCGCAGCGGTATATTCGGAGACAACCAATGGAAGGACGGGGAAGAACAAGGGGTAGGGGACCCCCTTTCCAGCCGATTCCAGATAACCAGCCGCGCAGCCGTGCAACAGAATTGCACCAAAGACCGGATTCTCCGCCGCGTAGATGTCGATGAGCGTCATGGTTCTTTTTCGGAATGCTCCGGGTCGAGTAGGGCTCGATATTCCGGATGCCAACCGACCTCGAGCTCTTCGGCCATCTGCTGATAGCTACCGTGGACAAGATAAGCCTCCCGCCAACTCGAACGGATCGGAGGAAGCTGTCCGGGGGCGGTGTGGTATGACCAGTCGAGAAGACCGCGACCACCCGACTCCGGCTCTTTACGTCCGGCGTCGCAGTCTTCCTGCAATTCGTCGTGGCGGTCCTTCCATGCCTCTGCCAAAGAGTCATCGAAACGTTTTAGCTCCGAGATGTTGGACAGCCTTTCATCCAGCCAACGCCCTCGTTGGTTGCGGGCGCGCCACCGGTCCCTCGCTGCTCGGTCGATGCGACGCTCCCCACCGCCGACGAGACGGATTTGGCGCGTCAAGTTGTTGCCCAGACCCTCGCCCTTTGGCGGTGTGCGGTGCCCGTAGTCATCGGGCAAAGCATCCTCCCCCAGGGATTGAATCAAGTCGCTGATTTTCTCCAGTACCTCTTGTTTACTGACGGTTCGCTCTCTCAGTCCGATTAGCGCGGAAGCTGCCTGCCAGTCCCACCATTCGATAAGGCGTTCCGCAAGCTGCCTGCGTATCCGCAAGGGTACAATCAACAACCGCCGCTCAACTTCATCGACTATTCGTGTGGCCACGAATGAGCGTGGCATCAATTGTATCCGCTCAACCAGGTGTCGGCGATCCTTAGCAGACAAGTCAAGAAAGGCTTTGCAGCCAAGCCAACGTTTCTTATACGAAAGAGTTTTTCCGGTATCTTCTTGTTGTTGCCGATGATCGCGGACGTGCTGGGCCTCGTTTACCAGACTATCCACAACAGATTGCCTTTGGCTTCCGCCGCTCGTCAGCCCGGTAAGAGGAGATGCGGAATCGACTTCCGCAGTCGTTATAAACAGGAAATGGGAGTGCCCCTCGTGGAGATGGGCGATCCAGTTGTGAATTGCCTTCCAGAATCCATCGTTGTGCTCGTTGAAGGCTGGTGGGTTCCCGAGACTGTGTTTGAGTTGAATCAGTTTGGGCTCAGGGCCATCGAGTTGAATGTCGTCATCGCCCTCGATGATTGCGCTCGCCAGATCGTCTGCATCCAGAAGGACAACGAGGGCATAGAGCCCCTGGTAGTAGAACCCAACTGCCGGATCACGAGCGGAGTGGTTGCTCGTTGTTGCCATTTGGCCCCTCTCTTTCCGCTTCTTGTCTCATCACGGGAATCCTCTCCATGAATGGTTCCATCTCAATCTCCCCGCAACTGAGTATAAGGCAAGCCACTTAAGGTCACAAAAATGGGGAACGCACCACAAAATCCCTCACCAATGACACTCATTGAAGGTCTGTTTCGGGAAATCCTGGTGACGGCATACACTCCCTATCACGTACTTGGATGGATCGGACAACGGGGCCGGGCCCGAAGCGACTTGCTCGATCATCGTTTCACGTCAAGAGATCAGTCGATCCTGATCTCTTTCGGGCCAGATCGGACATGTAACACTGCGCGAATTGCCGCACGTTCACAATGGATGCCCTGATCAACGTTCGGGCCTCTTTGAAATCTCCATCCCCGGTGATGAGAAGGTCCGCGTCCCCGGATAGGGCGCAGATCAGGAATTTTGCGTCCTTACGATCCCGCGGAAACGCAATCTCGACCTGCGGCGTGACCATCCGGGTACGCCGGCCGATCAGCTCCACCCACCAGGCGACGGTTGCAGACTCGAGTCCAAACTTGGGCCGATTCACTACTTCGATATATTCCTCGAGGATCTCCGCGGTGACGAGCCAATCGAGTCCGGGTCGAGCGACGCACCACAGCAGCACCTGCTCGGGCAACCGGTCGCGAATCGCGGCGGACACCAGCACGCTGGTGTCAATCACAACCCTCACCGGCCACTCCGATAGTCGTCGATCTCCTTGGTGATATCTTCGTCAGTGATCGATCGAGACTGAGGCAAGCTCCGAATGTGCCTGAAAAGTGCATGCCAGCTTTCCACTTCTCCGGCCTCGGGGCTCTGATCGACGACCAATACCTCAACCCGAGCCCCCGCGCGAAATGGAAGGTGCTCCAAGACGACTCGACCGGACGGATCTACTTCGACGTAGGTTTTGTACGCATTCATCGTAATTCCTCAGAAATCCGTAAATCCGGCTCATTCTGACCGTTACGGGGCAGAAAAGGGACCAAGCTCAGTCAATTTCGGATGCTCCGGTTAAAGAAGTCGCCTAACACACGGATCAAGCAGACCACCTATTCCGCATTGAGCCTGCGGCTCATCTCAGCGCCGGGCAGACATAGTAGGCATTCGCTTATGTGATAAGCCGGTCGCGCCAGTATCCCGGACGTCTCGAATGGTGAGCAAAGTCGATCATGAGAAACCCGGAACCATGTTCACGAACGATTACAAGAAGAGGAATCGTTTGAGTAGGAGATGTTTTGCTCCCGTTTTCCAGCGGTGCCTGGGACGAATGCAAGGGGAACGAGCTTGTTTTCCAGTAGATCGAGCACCGCGTCAACTGCCTGTTGGAACGCTACGCCGAGTCCGGGATGTTGGCGTTCGTACCAGGATGCAGCTTCGGCTGCCTCATCATCGGCGGCGGCCTCGAGAACTCTGACCGATCGCATCAAACACCAGCCATGCGGGTGCGCATCCGGCGGCGCAGCTCCTCCCGGTCGATCAGCTTGGCCGTCCCGCCGTCTACTTGGTCCAGACGCCGCAGGATCTCCGTCTCCCAGGCTTGTGCGACACCGGGATCGGGAGCTCCGTCGAGGCTGGCCAGGAGGTCCTG
>NZ_FLUY01000858.1 GCF_900092655.1 Candidatus Thiosymbion oneisti | reverse complement strand
AAGGCCTGGAGCAAGGCCTGGAGCAAGGCCTGGAGCAAGGCCTGGAGCAAGGCCTGGAGCAAGGCCTGGAGCAAGGCCTGGAGCAA
>NZ_FLUY01000930.1 GCF_900092655.1 Candidatus Thiosymbion oneisti | reverse complement strand
GGTAGTGGCTAATGTATAAGTGATAACATGACCAACGGTACTGGCTACTATGTCCCCTCTCCCGCCGGGAGAGGGGTTGGGGAGAGGGGATCAAAAAGATGAATCGCTCTAC
>NZ_FLUY01001777.1 GCF_900092655.1 Candidatus Thiosymbion oneisti | reverse complement strand
GATTTCCGGCTGGATTATGGAAATTATGTTGCTCTATCCCTGATGCTCTGAAAATCCGGTAATACTTTCACAGTCTCTCCAGAGATTGTGAAAGAATTCGCGGGCGAATCCGCAGGGAGCGCTCTTGGGCCTCGGAAGCGCCAAAACCGGCGT
>NZ_FLUY01000857.1 GCF_900092655.1 Candidatus Thiosymbion oneisti | reverse complement strand
GCCTTGCTCCAGGCCTTGCTCCAGGCCTTGCTCCAGGCCTTGCTCCAGGCCTTGCTCCAGGCCTTGCTCCAGGCCTTGCT
>NZ_FLUY01000133.1 GCF_900092655.1 Candidatus Thiosymbion oneisti | reverse complement strand
ACCTATTTCCTGTATCTGCTCGGACAGGAGCAGCTCGGCCGCTGCCTGTTCCCCCTCGGTAATCTGAACAAACACGAGGTCCGAGCGATCGCCCGCCGCGCCGGCCTGCCGACGGCCGAGAGAAAGGACAGTACGGGCATCTGCTTTATCGGCGAGCGTCGGTTCCGTGACTTCCTGGCCCGCTATCTGCCCCGCGCTCCGGGGCCGATGGAGACCCCGGAAGGCCAGGTGATCGGCGAGCACCAGGGCCTGGCCTATTACACCATCGGCCAGCGCCGGGGACTGGGTATCGGCGGCCTGGCGGGCCAGGTCGAGGCGCCTTGGTTCGTGGCCCGCAAGGACCTCGCCCGCAATGCCTTGATCCTGGTCCAGGGCCACGACCATCCGCTGCTCATGAGCAGAGGCCTGGATGGCGGCGCCCCGCATTGGATCGCCGCCGAGCCGCCTGCGGTGCCCTTCACCTGCCGCCTGCGGCTACGTCACCGCCAAGCCCTTCAGGACTGTACGCTCATCGAGCTAGGGGACGACCGTTGTCGGGTACGCTTCGCGCGCCCCCAGCGCGCCGTCACACCGGGCCAGGCCGCGGTATTCTATCGGGGCGAGGAGTGCCTCGGCGGTGCCGTCATCGAGCGGGCTTGGGCAGAACCACCGAATAATACTCGCTATACTGCCACACGGCACAATCTGCGCATTTCACTCCCTCTCCCTCCGGGAGAGGGCCGGGGTGAGGGGGAAATTC
>NZ_FLUY01000856.1 GCF_900092655.1 Candidatus Thiosymbion oneisti | reverse complement strand
GTATTTCACGTTAAATTCTGCACCATGTGGGATAAGGAGAAAGCTATGCTGCCCAGTTTAGAAAAATTGTGTTGCCCCGTCCCATCAGGTCTGAAAACCCAGTAATACTTTCACAGTCTC
>NZ_FLUY01000854.1 GCF_900092655.1 Candidatus Thiosymbion oneisti | reverse complement strand
AACAAAGAAACTTTGCGTCTTGGCGCCATTGCGTCGTGGCGTTAAATGGGCCGGAAAGTGAGCGGCCAAGCATAAAAT
>NZ_FLUY01001649.1 GCF_900092655.1 Candidatus Thiosymbion oneisti | reverse complement strand
GGTAGTGGTAAATTTTTAGGCTCTTTATGGATTCCGGACTGCTTTGGAGTGCGCCGGCAAAGCGGCGCGACCGCATCGAACCTCAGCGACGGG
>NZ_FLUY01000537.1 GCF_900092655.1 Candidatus Thiosymbion oneisti | reverse complement strand
TGCGCATTTCACTCCCTCTCCCTCCGGGAGAGGGCGGGGGTGAGGGGGAAATTCAAAAGCTCGGATTGTGCCGTGTGGCAGTATAGTGAGGGGTATCGAAATTCACGCTGGGAGACTCGCTACCCAACTAGCACTTCGTTTCTTCATATTTTGCATGTAACCGTAGGGTGGGCTGTGCTCACCAGGTAGGCTGAACAGCGCATGTCGGACACTGTGTGCGTGCGGGACGCGCAGGCGGCGGGCCTCCAAAGCTGCGGTTCGCCGCTGCCTAGGCGTCTATTGATGCGGTTCGCGCCGCTTCGTAATGTCATCCCGTAAGATTTGCCGCGCTCACCGCATCCTACATCCATCCTACGCAGGACCGTAGGCTAGGGGTGAGGTACGAACCCCAGCTTCTTTCCTGGGGTTCGCAAGCTCACCCCAGCCTACGAGCTCAATTTTAGCCGCGCCTGACGGCTTGGCTCAGGCGCCCAATGCCGCGTGGCACTGAGCTTGAAAGTCGCTGAGGAGCCGGACCGTGGCATTGGGTCGCTTGCAGCCAAATGTTAGGCAACACGGTAGGTGGCTTTAGAGATTGGGTTATTCATAGTGAGTCCACATTCTGTATATTTTTATTAACTTTTTCGACTCAATAACCTCATAAACTAATCGATGCTGCCTATTGATGCGACGACTAATCAAACCTTTCATGTCTCCTTTTAGTAACTCATATTCTGGAGGATGTTGAAAAGGATTGACTTTTATTATTTCAATTAGCTTTAATGCCTTACCTTTCAAGCCGCCCGATGATAATTTCTTTGCGTCTTTCTGAGCCTGCGTCATAAAAACTATATCGTACATCACCAATCCAATTTATCCAGCGACACACCTTTTTCGAGCGGCTCATCTCTGGCTTTTTTGATGCTTTCCACCATTCCATTTACTGATCTAAGATACTCATCATCATTGAGATATTCAAATTGCTCAAGAATTTTCACTTCGTTTTCCGAGAAATGTTTCAATAGCCAAAAGAACTTTTCATCAATACTGTCATCAATTACTAATGTGACTGTTTTCATGCCATTTAACCTCTTATGATAGGATGGATCGTGCCATAGTGACATATAATACGCCCTCGCACAATCCATCCTTAGATTGGTTTGCTTTTTAGTCGATACAATTCTTCAATTTCTTTTTCCGGTAATCCAAAGGCTTTGGGTATAATCGAGATTTCAACATTTTGTTGTTTTAATACTATTGCCATTTCAATCTTACCTTTCTTTTCCCCTTCTTTTAATCCTTCCTCCTTCCCAAGTTGAATCCCTTCACTTTTTCCTTCATTCCTGTATCTCTCCTTGAGTTTATAAGGCAAAATCCATTTTTCACTTGCTTGAAGTTTCTTGAAGATCCCCGAATCGACAAAACTATGATAGGTTTCGTCGCTGATGATGAGATGATCGGGGAACGGATAACCCAATCGGTTCTCACAGCGGACTCCACCCACTCAAACCCTATCACGCCGCCTGTTTGGCTACAAACACCGCTCGCGCAGTCCGGATGCCACGCAGGTACTTAGCCTGACGCCGCGCGCAGAGATTCGCGAGCGACGCCGGTGCGCCGACCGCTGTTCCAAATCCCTTGAGAAAACGCTCGGCAAAGTCGATAAATCGCTCCCCGTCGATGCCTAGTCGCGCGAGGATCTTGGGTGCTTGC
>NZ_FLUY01001003.1 GCF_900092655.1 Candidatus Thiosymbion oneisti | reverse complement strand
TCGACGCTGACGTGAACACGCTCGACTTGCAGGCGCTCGGCTTTACCCACACGACCGGCGATCTGGCTCCCGGTCAGCCGGCGTTCGATCCGAGCCTGCTGCTCAAACTTTATCTTTACGGTTATCTCAAGCGGGTGCGCAGCTCGCGGCGTCTGGAGCGTGAGTGGCGACGTAACTTGGAGCTGAT
>NZ_FLUY01000048.1 GCF_900092655.1 Candidatus Thiosymbion oneisti | reverse complement strand
CAGTCGCCTTGGGTATCCGTTTCAGTTGCACCGCTTGCGGGCGGGAGCGTTTCCGCTTGAGGGGGTCATGCAGGTCTTCCAGAAACCGTTCGACCCCGCCGGGGGCGGTCTCGAGTTCCGGTATCCGAACGCCATCCACCCCAGGTGCG
>NZ_FLUY01000853.1 GCF_900092655.1 Candidatus Thiosymbion oneisti | reverse complement strand
AACTCTTCCTGCACCGCTATAATACGGAGCTATTGCCAGCTACTGGTTAAGCTGGCATTTAAAAATTAACCACCACCATTTTATGCTTGGCCGCTCACTTTCCGGCCCATTTAACGCCACGACGCAATGGCGCCAAGACGCAAAGTTTCTTTGT
>NZ_FLUY01000958.1 GCF_900092655.1 Candidatus Thiosymbion oneisti | reverse complement strand
GTGGTGCGGGAGAGCAACCAGAACCAGGGGACCAGGGTGGCACGGTAGATAGCAACCGCCCCGTCGAAGCCGGTGTGAGAAAAACGGCTGACGAGGCCGTTGAAGTAGCGCGTTTGGTAATCCGGCAGTTCCAGCCGCACGGTGGCGGGTTGGCCGAGCAGGTCTTCGTGCTTGATCGGTTGGCGGGACTCGCTGATGAGGTCGAGCTGGTACTCGAACAGGGTGCTCAATCGTTCGCTTCCACGCATGGCACGCAGCAGCAGGACATCTTCGCCGAGGGGGGTGGTGACTGCGAGGGTCCGGGCTTGTTAGCTGAGGGGCATGGCTTGATCCTTGGAAAGGGCAAATGCCGAAGAATGGATTGTATCGGAAAGTGGTTGCGGCGACTTTTGAGCTAACAGCATTGTAGGGTGGGCTGTGCCCACCGACAATTTGTCCGGCTTCAATGCGGATCGCTTCGCGCCGATTCGTGTGGATTCGTTGTTTTCCTTTTGGCTCTTTATGGATTCCAGACTGGTCGAAGAGGACGACAGTCGGTAGCACGATGACCGATGACGGAACAGGTGGCCTTTTCTCAACAATAACAGCAAGTTATACGCCGCCCCTCTGGCTTGCTGAGAAGGCAAATTTGCGCAAAATATCC
>NZ_FLUY01000850.1 GCF_900092655.1 Candidatus Thiosymbion oneisti | reverse complement strand
CAGGGCGAGCGCGTATAAATCCTCCCGAAAACATGATCTTGTAGGTTGGGCAAGGGCCGTAAGATGTGGTGAGCGCAGCGAACCGCAGCTTTGGACGGTGCGCCGTGCCCAACGAAATGTTGCTGTTGGGCACGCCGGATCGTCCCTGATC
>NZ_FLUY01001281.1 GCF_900092655.1 Candidatus Thiosymbion oneisti | reverse complement strand
TGTGAAAACCATTGGTTAGTGCAGATAACAACCGGAAAGCGAACCACGGATGAACACGGATCGACACGGATGGAGACCAATCCGTGTCGATCCGTGGTTCGAGATAGCGAGGATTAGGTCGTGGGCATCGGTGGCGAGCAGATTCGGCGACGGTAAGGCCCGACCCTGGAGGCGGTCGAAGTCGTCATCGACGACCCCGAGGGCACCTGAGAACCTGCGGGTATCGAGCCGTATGATGGCGCCCTCGACATTCGGTTTGCCGTCGCCGATAACCAGCTCGCATCCTTGCGAGACCCGGCGATCCCAGAATTTGTGATCGTCCTCCCCTTCCAGGAGCAGAAAGCTTCCGCGATGCGTGTGGCGGCCCATGATGATTTCGTTCTCGATATGGGCCGCATCCTTAGTCCAACTCGCCGGTTTCATACCGGATCCTCGCCCAATCCGATCATCAGATCCGAGCGGTCGCCGACGATATAGGGCGAGTGGGTCGCAATCAGCACATCGAACTGGGCTGTGTCGACGATCTCCAGCAGATCCGGCAGGAAGCGCTTCTGCCAGGCAAGGTGCAGGGACAGCTCCGGCTCGTCGATCAGCACCAGGGTGTTGGGCCGGACCCGGAACAAGAGGTCATAGTGCAGAACCAGCTCGTGTTGCTCACCGGAGGATAGGGCCTCCAATTTGAGCGGAGTTCCATCGTCGCGCTCGGCGACCAAGCCGGCTTCGCGATCGATCCTGATCCGCTTGTGCTGGAACTTGCGGTTGACATTGTCCAGCAACAGGCGGGTACGGCGGGCAAGATCAATCAGCGCCTCCAGCTTTTCGGACGTATCCTGTACATAGAGGCTCATCACCTTCTGCGACGCCGGATCGAGACGGTCCAAAGCCGCTGTGTCGAACGGATGGCCTTCCGGCTTGTCGAGAAGACCCATGTCTTTCAGCTCCGCCTGCTTGACATCCAGCTCCTCCATGCGTGCCTTGAGGTTCTCCGCGCTCAAGGTTGTCAGCTCGGGGGTCAACAGACGTTGCGGAAAGGACTGATCCAGGCGTTGGGATTGCCGACCATAGCCGGCCATGATGTCGTTGATCCTGATCCACAGATCGCTCGCATAATCCAACACCGTATAGACATTGCGGGTTTTGGTTGGATAACCGCTCGGATGAGCCGTACCCAGGCGCAACAAGCGTTGTGTCCCAATCAAATGAACAGCGATACTGCCACGTAGTCCTTTCAGCCATTCAGGCTCCGAGTGTACGCGATTCTGCTCGGTGACTATCAAGCCGTTGACTTCTCCCTTGACGAACAATTGGTAGGTTAGCCGTAGCGCCTCTGCATACGACACCGGCACCTCCCCACGCGATGCCAGTTCCTCCATATACGGTCTCACCATCTCCATATACGGTCCTATCGCTTTCATATGCGATTCTAGCGCTTCTATATGCGGTGCCAGCGCTTCCATATGCGGTGCCAGCGCTTCCATATGCGGTGTCAGCACCTCCTCTATACCCGACAGAATACTTTCGCTACTGGAAATCTCATAGGCTTCCCTTTGCTTACCGGATTTCTGCAAGCTCAGCTTCAGCGTCTTGGATGGCCCGGTATTCGCTTGGCTTGGGTGGGGAATGATCGTCAGCTCGATCTCGGAACCGTCGGTAAATGTCAATGCGAAGCACTGAAAGGGTATCTGCCGAAACAGGTTGTATCTTCCAATCAGCAAGTCATTGACCATCTGTAACAGTATGGTCTTGCCGACCCCATTTGGGCCATGGAGGATGGTGATCCGGTCGTCCGGCTTCAGGTCGACCTGGTGGTCGAACCGGTCGAACAGACCTTCCACCCGGATGCTGGAGACACGCAGCAGAGATTCGGTACTCATTACATTGCTCCCGGAGCCGGATTCCGCCCGTCCTTAAGGGCTTCAACTTGTTGGTGTCACGTCATCAAGAACCAGATCCGACAGGGCCAACTGCGGAGGATCTGACTTTTTCCCAATCGTACAGGATTAGCAGGATATCTGTATCTAAGAAGCTGTCTGGTTAAAAGTCGAATGATTCGGCGCTGATTGGGGGACTGGACGTGGCTGGAAGCGAGTCGGGTTGACCGGGCAAAGGGCGTAGATGGACGTAGGATGCGGTGAGCGCGGGGGATCTCTTCAGGATGGCACTGCTGGATAGCGCGAACCGCATCGGTTGATAGGGGACACAGGTCTGATTCTCTCCGCGGCGCGGAGTTTCCACCTTCCCACGCAGCACGTGGGAACGAGAAAATCCTGTAAATCCTGGGTAATCCTGTCCGATTAGGATTTCGCGCCAAATCATTCAGGATTGCTTAATCGAACGCTGCCAGATCGGACGGCGTATCGATGTCCCGGAGGATGCCGGTATCGGACGTCTCCACCAAGCACAAATCGGGGCCGGCAGCTTCCAGCAGCCGGCGTGCACCCCGATCGCCGGACAGGGACATCAGTTGCGACCGCCGGCGGGCGGAGAATCCCACCGGGTGCCCGCGCCGACCGCCGCAGGTGGGTGCTGCCATGGCGGCACCGGCGCGCAGCGCATCGGCGACAGCACGAATCGTAACCGGCCTGATCCAGGGCATGTCCGCCAGGGCGATCAGCCAGCCATCGGCATCGGATCTGGCCGAGACACCGACCCGAATGCTGCCGGCGATGCCGGTCGCGGCATCAGGATTTTCGATCAATTCGATCCCGGTCGCGGCCAGTCGCTCGGCCAGTTCTTTGTCGCCCGGCCGGATCACGGCCAGGGAATCGGGCAGTACTTGGACCAGGTTGCGCGCCGCGCACAGACCGACGGGCTCGCCGTCAGGCAGCTCGGCCAGGAGCTTGTGGGCGCCGAAGCGCCGGGCGCTGCCTGCGGCAAGCAGGACGCCGATGATCTCGGTCATGCGGACCACTGGTACAGCAGAACCGAAGTACCGAAAATATGAAAATTTTTTTCCGCAAATAAACGCGAATCAACGCAAATCAGTCGCAATCGGTTCGCCACCATTGTCGGTGCTTGGTCCATTGACGAAGATTTGCGGCCATTTGCGTTTATTTGCGGACAAATTTTCCGGGGAGATGCTGCCGACTCGATGTTATCGGTATTTGAGTTCACCCGCACTAGCCGGCGGCCAGGCCGTTGCGGGCGGCGGTGACGCCGGCCAGGATGGAGAGCGCGATCTCGGCCGGGCGCTTGCTGCCGATGGCAAGCCCGGCGGGGGCATCGAGACGCGCGATCTGCGCCGGGGTCAGGCCGATCCGGATAAGACGCTCGCGCCTGACCTGGGCGCTGCGTTCGGAACCCAAGGCACCGACATAGAAGGCCCTGGTCCCAAGCGCCTCGCTCAGTGCCAGATCGTCCTGCTTGGGATCATGGGACAGGGTAATGACGGCGCTGCGGGGGTCGTCCGCCAGCTCCCGTGCCGCATCGTCGGGCATCAGATCCGAGTAGGCGACATTGGCCAGGGGCATGGGATCGGCGAAGCGCTCGCGCGGGTCACAGATGGTGACCCGGTAGTCGAGCAGACAGGCCATTTGGGCCAGGAGACGGGCCAGCTGACCGTCGCCGATCAGCAACAGATGCCAACCGGGGCCGAATACCTTGGTCACGAAGCGGTCCGTGACCTCGAGCTCGCGGTGGCCCTCGCCGGCGTGGAGGCTGACCTCCCCGGTGCCGAGACAGACCCGGCGGGCAACCAGGGTGCCGCCCTCGAGTCGGGACAGCAGGGCTGCGACCGGCTGCGGCGCGGCGAGCGCTTCGACCATCAGCTCCAGACGCCCGCCGCAGGGCAGACCGAGGCGGTTCGCCTCTCGGCTGGCGACACCGAAATCCACCAGAGTCGGGATGGGCGTGCCCAGCTCACCACTGCGATAGCGATCGGCAAGCGCCTGCTCGACGCAGCCGCCGGAGACCGAACCGACCATGGTGCCGTCCACACGGATAGCCAACAGCGAGCCGGGCGGCCGTGGCGATGAGCCCCAGGTGTGGAGTACCGTGACCAGGGCCACCCGCTGCCCAGCCTTCAGCCAGCTGCAGGCGGCGGACAAGACCTGGGGGTCCGCCGCCGGTTCTGACATGGGTTCCGCCACCTGTTCCAAGATCGCCCGGACCATCAGGCGAGCTTCAGCGGCAGGCGGTACAGGCGCCGGCCGGTAGCCGCCGCCAAGGCATTGGCCAGGGCCGGGGCAATGACGGGCGTGGCAGGCTCACCCACCCCCGTCGGCCGCTCAGTGGATGGCATGATGTGGACCTCCACCTGCGGCATCCGGTTGCTGCGCAACACCTGGTAGTCGTGGAAATTGGACTGCTCGACATAGCCCTCCTTCAGGGTCAGGGCATCGCCCAGCGCGGCGGACAGCCCGAAGCCCATCCCACCCTCCATCTGGGCCTTGATGACCTCCGGGTTGACGGCGATACCGCAATCGACGGCGATAACCACCCGGTCGACACTGAAGGCGTCGCCGCGTACCGTCACGTCCACGACCTGGGCCACATAGCTGTTGGAGGATTTGTGCACCGCGACGCCGCGGCCCCGGCCCGGCCCCGGATTTTCACCCCAACCCGCCTTAGCAGCGGCAAGCTTGAGTACCCCTTGCTGGCGAGGCTGGCCTGCGAGCAGTCCCAGCCGGTAGTCTACCGGATCCCGCCCGGCGGCCACCGCCAGCGCGTCGATCATGCACTCGACGGCGAAGGCGGTATGGGTGGAGCCCACGGAGCGCCACCACAGGACCGGGATCCCCAGCTTCGGGGAATGCAGGTCCACGCGCAGATTGGGGATCCGATAGGGCAGGTTGCTGGCCCCTTCCACCGAGGTATGATCCACCCCATCCGCGATCAACGCCTGCTCGAAGGCAGTGCCCGAGATAATGGACTGGCCGACGATACGATGTTCCCAAAACAAGGGGTCGCCCTGCTGGTCCAGACCGGCCCGCAGCCGGTGCAGATACAGGGGACGATACCAACCGCCGCGGGTGTCGTCCTCCCGCGTCCATTGCAGCTTGACCGGTAGCTTGCCGCCGGCCGCCTTGAAGATCTCCGCGGCCTCGACCACATAGTCGGACTTGGGATTCGCCCGGCGCCCGAAGGAGCCGCCCGCGAACAGCATGTCGATATTCACCTGTTCGGGTTTTAGGCCCAGCACGCCGGCGACGGCGGCCTGGTCGGCGGTTTGGAACTGCTCGCCGTTCAATACCCGCACCCCCTCGCCCGCCGGCGCGATGACGCAGTTGAGGGGCTCCATTGCCGCATGGGCCAAAAAGGGTACGACAAACTCCGCCTCGATCATCTTATCTGCGGCAGCCGACGCCTGCTCCGGGTCGCCTGCTTTGCGGGCAGGGGTTCCGGGCTGGGCGGCGAGCGCCCGATACCGGGTCAGGATCTCGTCGGAGCCGAGCTTGAAGGCCTCCGTCTCGTCCCACCGGACCGACGGCGCCAAGGCATCACGCCCGAGCTTGGCACTCCAGAAATCCTCGGCCAGGACCGCAACGCCGGTGGGGATCTGCACCACCTGTTTGACACCTGGTATGGCCTGGGCAGGAGACTTATCGAACGACTTGAGCTTGGCGCCGAAGCGAGGGGCATGTGCCACCACTGCTGTCAGCATGCCGGGAAGCTTCACGTCCTGGGTGAACAAGGCGCTGCCGTCGAGCTTGCCGGCGCTGTCTTTGCGGCGGAGATTCGGATTGCCGATCAGCCGGAATTCGGTGGGATCCTTCAACAGGACCTCCTCCGGCACCGGCAGGGCCGCGGCGGCCTCGGCCAGCTCGCCAAAGGTCGCACGCTTGCCGCCGGGGTGGCTCAGAACCCCGGCGCGGACTTGGATCCGGGAGGCCTCGACCTGCCAGCGGCGGGCCGCGGCCTCGACCAGCATCTCCCGGGCAACGGCCCCCGCCTGGCGCAGCTGCTCCCAAGAGTTGGCGATGGCCGTGCTGCCGCCGGTGCCCTGAGTCTGGCCCCAAAACAGATTGTTATAGCGCCTGGCGTCGGCCGGTGCCCCCTCGGCGCGGATCTGATCCCAGCGGGCATCCAGCTCCTCGGCCACCAGCGTGGGTAGCCCCGTGTAGGTGCCTTGCCCCATCTCCAGGTGCTTGACGATGACAGTGACGCTGTCGTCGGTGCCGATGCGCACGAAGGCGTTAGGTTCAAAGGTCCCGGCGGCGCGCTCGTCACCGCCGGCGATGCCCGGCCCGGCCTGCAAGCCCTTCGCAGCCACAGGTAGGTGCAACCCCAGGGTCAGGCCGGCGCCCAGGGTCAGACCCTGCTTCAGAAAGCCACGCCGGCTCAGATTTTCGATACGATCGTTCTTCATTACCGTAAGCTCCTCAAGCCAGCCCGGCCGCCGCCTGCTTGATGGCGGTCCGGATCCGGGCGTAGGTCGCACAGCGGCAGATATTGCCCGCCATGGCTACCTCGATGTCCGCGTCGGTCGGTGACGGGTTCTGCGTCAAGAGGGCGGCCGCCGACATGATCTGCCCGGACTGGCAGAAACCGCACTGGACCACATCGAGCTCGGCCCACGCCTTTCGGACCGCCTTGCCCGCGGCGTTGTCGAGACCCTCGATGGTCGTGATCCTGCCCCCGGCTGCCGCCGCCAGCGGCGTGGAGCAGGAACGGACAGGGGCACCATTCAGATACAGGGTACAGGCGCCGCACTGCGCCATGCCGCATCCATATTTGGTACCGGTCAGCCCGACATGGTCGCGAATCACCCACAACAGGGGCGTGTTCGGATCCAGATCCAGCTGATGCGCTTGCCCGTTGACGGTCAGTTTGATCATTGGGGGCTCCATCGGGTTGGGAGAAGGGGATTAATCACACGGGACCTGACATTTAGTCTTCTGTGAGCAGTCATGTAACTTAAGCTATTGATTTTTGAGGAGAATTCCAAACTCACCAACGGGAGCGGATGTCATCAAAGGTACACCAAACGCCGATCTTCGACAATCCGCGTAAGATGCGGTTCGCTGCCTGCCTGCCCCGTCCCTGGGGCGGTAGGCAGGCGCTTACCACATCCTACGGGCTGCGGAGCAGTCCAGGCCGGATTGAGCGCCGGATTGAGCATGGAGAAAAGGCATCTTTTTAATCCGCAGATTACACAGATTCTCGCAGATTATTTCATTCTTCATCTGTGGAAATCGGCGTAACCTGCGGATTAAATAAGGAATGTAAACCGCATCTTTGGATGGCCCGCCTGCCTGTGCGTCCCGCACGCAGACAGGTGCCCAAGATCCCCAGCTAGTCGGCGACCGTTCGCGGCACGAGCGGGGGATGTCGATGCCGTCCAAGCGATGTTGCTTGCGCGCATGAGAACGGTGGGGCATCCTTACCCCGCACGGCTACCTTGCATGTTTCAAGGGGCCTTAGACAAGGCAAGCAATCGAGTATTTCACACAGAGGTGAACCATGGACGCCCTGGAACGCATCGACCAAGAGGTCAAGAACAACCCCGTCGTCATCTTCATGAAGGGGACCCCCCAGTTCCCCATGTGTGGCTTTTCCATGCGGGCGGCCAAGGCGCTCTCGGAGTGCGGTGTTCCCTTTACCCATGTAAACGTCCTCCAGGATCCGGAGATCTTCGAGAACCTACCCCGTTACGCCGATTGGCCCACCTTTCCCCAGATCTATGTGGACGGTGAATTGATCGGCGGCTGTGACATCACGCTCGAGCTGCACGCCGGCGGAGAACTCAAGACCCTGCTGGAAAAAGCGGCGGCGCGCCAGGAGACCGCGGCGGACGAGGGCTGAATCGCAGCCACCGCTCTGCGACGGATCCTAAGCGTCGTGTTGCATTACGCCGCGTTCGGTGCCGTGCCTGTCCGGATGCGGTCCTGGGTTATGGGGTGTTGGTTGTGGGGTCTGACGTGTTGGGTTACGGCGCGTTCAACGCTGTTTGTATTCTTCAAGATCGAGCAGCGCGCCTAACCCAACCTACATTTAATGCGGGGTCCGCGCGGACCGGCAGCGCGGGGAAGGCATGGAGTGTAGGTTGCGTTAAGACGCCGGCACTGACCCGGCAGACGATCAGCAAGCCTTTGGGCGTCGAACGTAACACGTCAAACCCTATCCCGACGCAGGAGGGATCTTTTTCCCCAAACAACGCCGAATAATTCAGGATTGCTAAGGGGTCAAACGCATGTTCGAGGCAACCAAGGTCGGACGCACGGTCGACAAGGCGTCCTTCAAGACCCAGCAGGAGGCATTGCGCACCCAGCTCCTGGAGGTACAGCGCGAGCTCTTGCAGACCGATATCCCGGTGATCGTCCTCGTCTTGGGGGTGGAGGGGGCCGGTAAGGGAGAGGTTGTCAACCGCCTCAACGAATGGCTGGATGCCCGCGGCGTGCGCACCTTTGCCTTCTGGGCCGAGACCGACGAGGAACGCCAACGGCCGCGCTACTGGCGCTTCTGGAATGCCCTTCCCCCGCGTGGGCAATGGGCCATCCTGTTCGGCGGCTGGTACCAGACCCCGCTCGAACAGCGTTTCCAGGGGCTGTGCAACGATGCCGAGTTGGATGCCGAGCTCAATCGTATCGTGGACTTTGAGCGCATGCTCATCAACGACGGCGCCCTGGTCGTCAAGTTCTGGTTCCACCTCTCCGAACAGGACCAAAAAGCCCGCCTCGATGAGCTCTCCCGCGACGACCGCAGCCGCTGGAAGATGCTGCCGAAGAGGGGCAAATTCCATCAGCACTATCAAAAATACGAGCACATCGCCGAGCGCGTCATTCGGCATACCGACCGTGGAATCTCGCCCTGGTACCTGATCGAGGCCCAGGATCGACGCTACCGGGATCTGACCGTCGGCAAGACCCTGTTGCACGCCATCAAGGTCCGCCTCAGCCAACCGCCTGCCGTGGAGCCGCCCCCTACCCCCAGCCACCTCGAGCTGCCGGATGTATCCAGTGCCCGGATCACCCTGCTCGATCAGCTCGACCTGTCCAAGTCCCTCGACCGGCAGACCTACAAGTCGGAGCTGCGTGCGTTGCAGACACAGCTCAATGAGCTGGCATGGGAGGCCTACAACAAGAGGCGCTCGTTGGTGCTGGTCTTCGAGGGGGCCGACGCCGGCGGCAAGGGGGGTACCATCCGCCGCTTCACCAATGCCATCGACGCCCGCCTCTATCGTGCCATCCCCATCGCGGCCCCCACCGACGAGGAAAAGGCCCATCATTATCTGTGGCGTTTTTGGCGCCACATCCCCCGCGCCGGCTACATCACCATCTACGACCGCTCCTGGTACGGCCGGGTCCTAGTGGAGCGCGTCGAAGGATTCGCCACCGCTGCCGAATGGCGCCGCGCCTACGCCGAGATCAACCAGTTCGAGGAACAACTGGTCCAGAGCGGGACCATTCTGCTCAAGTTCTGGCTCCAGGTGAGCCGGGAAGAACAGCTACGCCGCTTCAAGGACCGCGAACAGGTGCCCTACAAGCGTTTCAAGATCACGGATGAGGACTGGCGCAACCGGGAGAAATGGCCCCAATACAAGGCCGCGGTCAACGAGATGGTCGTACGTACCAGCACCGACTATGCCGCCTGGACCCTGGTCGAGGGCGACGACAAACCCTACGCCCGCATCAAGGTACTCCGTATCCTGCGCGACACGCTCAAGGCGGCCCTCGCCCGGGAGCCGGACGGCACCGGCAGCCGGATTCCCTGTGGAAAGAAAATGACTGAGGAGGAGCAATCCTGAATTATTTGGCGTTGTCGGGAGGGAAAAGATCCCTCCTGCGTCGGGACAGGGTTTGACGGGTTGCGTTCGACGCCCGAAGGCTCGCTGATCGTCTGCCAGGTCAGTGCCGGCGTCTTAACGCAACCTACACTCAGAATGATCCCCCGCGCGGCCTGCCCGCACGGACCTCGCCTTAAGTGTAGGTTGGGTTAGGCGCGCTGTCCGATCCCGAAGTACGGCGACAGGGCCAAACGCGCCGTAACCCAACACGCCAGACTTGTCCCGATGCAGGAGGGATCTTTTCCCACAACCAGCGTGAAATTCTGCCTTGCCTTGGCGCGTGGGGGGGCTCTGAGAGGGAGAAATAAGGTGAAACGGAGTACTAGGGTCACCAACGCTTCGGCTCGAAACCGGGCCGGTTCTTGACCTCCATGAGCTCATCGCCGACCGCCAGCACCAGAAAGCCTTGTTTCTCCGCGTAGGCGAGCACGTTCTTTTCTACGCTGAGACTGGCGAGGATTCCCACCAAGGGCAGGGCGTCGTGCTCGGGAAAGAAGGTCCGGAACTCGGCGATGTCGGCTACGAAGCCGTCCACGTCGGTGCTGCGCAGGGTCGCCTTGGTACTGTTGAGGCAGACGCAATCGGGGGTTATCACCAGGGCGTCGAATTCTTTCACCCGCCCGTCGGGCAACCGGCGCTTGAGCCGTACCATAAGGTCATAGGCGGGCTCGTTCAGGCGTTCCTCGATGATACGGGGTAGACTCGGGGCGACCAGGTCTTCGACCAAGGTGCCCAGCTTGTTGGAGAGCTCCCCCCACTTTTTGTTCATCTCCCGCTGCTCCCGGCGCGCCTCGTCCTTAAAGTCGCGCATTTCATCCTTGAAATCACTCATTTCGTCCTTGAAGTCGCTCATTTCATCCTTGAATACACCCATCTCATCCTTGAATACACGCATCTCGTCCTTGAAATCACTCATTTCATCCTTGAATACACGCATCTCGTCCTTGAAGTCACTCATTTCATCTTTGAATACACGCATCTCATCCTTGAATAGGCGCAGCTCCGCTTCCGTTTGTCGTTGCGAGTTGTAGAGCTTGCGGAATTCGGCGCCGACACTCCGGACGAAATCCTGCACGGTCTGTTCAAGGCTGTCGACGCGCTCAATGACGGCTGCCATAATCAGCTCCCAGAATTTTGGAAACCAGGAATCTTGGAAACCAGAGAAAAAATAGCCGGCTCAGGGTCCGGATGCAAGCAGGGTCGCCGTGAATCGGATTGGCTTGAAATCAGTCGCGGCGGTTTCCCTCATTATTTTCCTTACCCTCGTCCGCCAAACCATGGGAGAAACGACTATGTACACACACCGCAACGGTCTTTTGTGCCTGACGCTCGCCCTTTGCTCCACTTGTGTCCAGGCCGATGACGTGGAGAAGGCCGTTGACTACCGGCAGGGCCTGATGAATGTCTATGCCCATAACGTCGCCCCTATGGGCAACATGGTCAAGGGCAAGACGGCGTTCGATCCTGCCGCCTTTGCCCGTTATGCCAAGGATCTGGCTGTTGCCGCCCGGCTTGATCTACTCGCCGGCTTCCCGGAGGATTCCATCAACGACGAGAGCGACGCCAGCGACACCATCTGGCTCGATTGGAGCAAGTTCCAAAAGAAGTATGAGGCACTGAAGATCCAGTCCGCCAAACTGAGCAAGGTAGCCGCAGATGGCGACAAGGCAGCCATGAAGGAGCAGTTCGGCAAGACCGCCAAGACCTGCAAGGGGTGTCACGACGACTTTAAGGACTGACCTGAATTATCTGGCGCTGTTTGGGGGAGAAGATCCCTCCTGCGTCGGGACAAGCTTGACGTCTTGCGTTCGACGCATAACGGCGTGTCGATCTCCTTCGATGTCCGTGCCGGCGTCTTAACGCAACCTATGCCCACATTACCTCCCGCACGGCCTGTGCGCCCGACCGCATGCGCGGCATAGACAGTTTTATAGTGTAAGTCCTTATCAAGGGTGGAAAGGCACTTGGGGCGCTCGAACACCTCTGCTGGGGGGACTGTTGACTGAGTTAACCGGACGCGAAGTATTCAGGCCGCCAGCTTTTCTCCGTCTTCGAGCTTGCGGATAAGCGGATAGAGGTGTTCGGTCTCGCGCTGAATCCGGTCCATTACCAGGGCGAACATCTCCTTTGTTTCCCTGACGAACTTATCATGGTCACGGATAGTCAGCACCTTGTGCTTCTCTGAGCACCAGTCCTTGACGTAGCGGGAGAAGATCTTCCGGATCTCCACCGATCCTGAGAGGAAGCGATCGGCCGTATTCTTGATCTCTAGATCCGAGTAGGCGATGAGCTTGCCGCACAGCTTCTGGTCTACCAGCTCGATGTGTTCCTTGACGCGCCTTTTATATTCGAAGAACACATCACGAGCGCAGGTAGTGTCGCACATAGCGCGATCCTTGACGAGATAGAGGAAGACGTTGGACAGCTCCGTTATCTGGTGATTCTGTGCGTGCAGCTCGGAAAAGGTCAACATGGCGTAGTGTCCTCCAAGCAGAACAAGACCGATTAGGCGGTTGGGCGATGATCGATGGAAACCGCAAAGTTACATATATCTTAGCAAATGCACCGAACATTCGCAGTGCGCCTATCCCCCGGCGATCGTCATCCGGTCGATAAGCCAGGATCCGGTGCGGGTGCTGCCGGGGAAGTCGCAGTCGTTTCCCACGGCGAGCAGGCCCTGGAACATCTGCTTGAGGTTGCCGGCAATCGTGACCTCTTCCACGGGGAACCGGATCTCACCACCCTCTACCCAGAAGCCGGCGGTACCTCGGGAATAGTCCCCGGTGACCGGGTTGATCCCATACCCCATGAGCTCGGTGACGAGCAGCCCGGTGCCCATCTCCCGGATCAGCTCATCCTTGCCCAGCGCTCCCATCTCGATCCGCAGGTTGTGCACACCCCCGGCGTTCCCGGTGGTCTCCATTCCCAAGCGGCAGGCGGAGTAGGCGTCGAGTAGGTAGCTGTACAGTACGCCGTCGGCTACCAGGTCCTTCGGCACGGTCGCCACCCCGTCATCGTCGAAGGGAGCGCTGCCCAGGCCCCGTGGCAGAAGGGGTTCCTCGCGGATGCGCACGAAGTCGGGGAAGATCTTCCGCCCCAGATGGTCGAGCAGGAAGCTTTCCCGGCGGTAGATGCTGGAGCCGGTGACGGCATGTACCAGGTGCCGCATCAGCCCGGCTGCAACCCGGGCGTCGAACAGGACCGGGGCCTTGCGGGTGGGGATCTGCCGCGCCCCCAGGCGGGCTATGGTGCGCTTGCCGGCACGGCGACCGATGGCCGCGGCGGATTCCAGGTCACCCGCGCAACGGGCGGAGCTCCACCAGTAATCGCGCTGCATGCTCGCGCCTTCCCGACCGACCACCGCGCAACTCAAGCCGTGACGGGAGCTGGGATAGCCGCCGATAAAGCCGTGGCTGTTGCCGTACACATGGACCCCGGCGTGGGAGGTGACGGCGGCCCCTTCCGAGTTGACGATGCGCGCGTCCTCAACACGGGCGGCTTCCTCGCACTCCAGGGCCAGGTCGATAGCAGCCTCGACCTGGAGGTCCCAGGGATGGAAGAGGTCCAGGTCCGGGATCCGGGTGGCCATGCGCTGCGGAGTCGCAAGTCCAGCACAGGGGTCCTCCTGGGTGTGGGATGCGATGGTACAGGCGGCTGCGACCGTATCACGCACGGCCGCCGGGTCCAGATCCGAGGTGCCGGCGGAGCCCTTGCGGTTTCCCATATAGACGGTAATGCCGAGACCATTGGACCGGGTATGCTCCAGGGTCTCCACCGTACCCAGACGTACCCTCGCCTCCAATCCGGCGCTGGTGCCGGCGGTAGCCTCGGCAGCACTGGCCCCTCGGCGTTTGGCCTCGGCAAGCAGATCTGCAACGATCTGTTCCAGACGGGCCTGGCGCTCGCCGATGTCGTCGGTTGCGATTGTTGTCACCTTTATGATTCCAATGCCTATTTAAAAATCTACTACCACCCCTCAGGCCAGCGGCGCGAAGCTTCGATCAGACTTGGCGGCCATGATGAAATCATTCAGATGCAGGTCATCGATCTTGTGGGTCCACCACCAGATAGTCACCCGAGAATATTCGACCAGCATGACCGGGTGGTGTCCCTCCAACTCGGCGAGCGCCGCAACCGCGTTGACCAGGGCGAGGCTGCGCTGATAATCGTTCGTCTCATAGCGGCGCATCAGCTTCCTGATGCCCTGCTCCTTGATCAGTTGCCACTCGGGGATGAGCGGCAGCTGTTGCTCGATCTCTGCATCGGTTACCGAAGGCGCGCCGATCCGGCAGACCTCGCAGTGGGCGTCGAAGAGTGGGTTGCTCGTATTTGACATAGGGTACCTGATCCTTAAGTTGCGGATGTCGTTTCTTTTTACCACAAATCGGCCCGCTGTTCGTCCACTGGCCGACCCTTACCAGGGCGAACATGGGTAAATTCAGGAGGTAAGATACGGTGAGTGAAACGAACCACATCGCCGGAACTTCAATTGTTCGATGAATTCCTGTGCCGGATCATGCCGGCTGGTGATTGGAGAACCAGGTAGCAGGGGGGTGACCCATAACCGGCCTGCCTGAGACGTTCGGTGGCTTTCCCATTGAGCGCGGCTGCAAGCCGCAGTCTCGTTGCGGTGGGCGCAGCCCACCTTCGTGTGCCCGACATGGGCATGTACTTGTTACCTGAGAGGAGGTAACCGCGAAGAGTGACGAGAAGCGTAGTGAAGCCCA
>NZ_FLUY01001466.1 GCF_900092655.1 Candidatus Thiosymbion oneisti | reverse complement strand
CCGCGGGCGGCGCTATCGGTGCGACAGGAAACGCCGATATCGACACGGCTGTAGCGACCAAGCTCGATGCACAGGCCACCGGCGGCAACATCTTCATCGATGAGACCGGCGATCTCGCCGTGGGTCAAATCATCGCCGGTACGGCTGC
>NZ_FLUY01000849.1 GCF_900092655.1 Candidatus Thiosymbion oneisti | reverse complement strand
CAGGGCGAGCGCGTATAAATCCTCCCGAAAACATGATCTTGTAGGTTGGGCAAGGGCCGTAAAGATGTGGTGAGCGCCTGCCTACCGCCCCAGGGACGGGGCAGGTAGGCAGCGAACCGCAGCTTTGGACGGTGCGCCGTGCCCAACGAAATGTTGCTGTTGGGCACGCCGGATCGTCCCTGATC
>NZ_FLUY01000847.1 GCF_900092655.1 Candidatus Thiosymbion oneisti | reverse complement strand
AATGACAACCGGAATTTTTTATGCAGCGCACAAACTTGACTCATTTGTAAAGATTCGGGTCCCTCAAGGGATCCTAGGGGGCGTTCTCAATTGAGCTGAATCCTCATGAAAATCAAGCACATCAGGCCCATGCAGCAGCGGCTACGAGTTT
>NZ_FLUY01001201.1 GCF_900092655.1 Candidatus Thiosymbion oneisti | reverse complement strand
AACCCTCTCCCGGAGGGAGAGGGGGCATAGCGGCCAGTGCCGTTGGTCATGTTCCAACTTAGATATTAACCACTACCGAACCTGAATGTCGAGTTGCCGGTCCAAATGGTCATCAGTCAGGCTTAGTTTTCACGAGAAAAGCGTGGGAACGAGCCATTACGACCGATTTGCGTTCATTGGCGTTCATTTGCGGCAAAAAAATGATTCCCAGATTATCGGTACTTCGGTACTCCTATACGAGGCTCGACCATTCACTGCGGCGATCGGTCGCCCCGGACAGTGGGCAGGCACAGTGTCCGAATTCGACCTGATTCGGAATCACTTTTCCCGCATCGGCAGCCAGCGCGCGGATGTAGCCCTGGGTGTTGGTGATGATTGTGCCCTCCTGCGGGTCCCCCAGGGCTATGAGCTTGCCGCCAGCATCGACACCCTGGTAGCGGGCGTCCACTTTCTCCCTGACTGCGATCCGGAAGGGCTCGGCCACAAATCGCTGGCCGTAGGGTTGAGCGACCTGGCCGCCGTGGGTGCCGAGCCCGCCTGGGCGACCCTGGCCCTCACCCTCCCGGATGCCGACGCGGCCTGGCTGGATGCCTTCAGCCTCGGGTTTGACCGGCTCGCCCGGAGCTATGGGATCGCCCTTGTCGGTGGTGACATGACCCGTGGTCCGCTGACTATAACGGTGCAGATCCAGGGCCTGGTCCCGGCCGCAACAGCAATACTCCGCCGCGGTGCGCGGCCCGGCGATCTGGTCTGTGTCAGCGGGACCCTGGGGGACGCCGGTCTCGCCCTGCGCCTGCTCGATGCCGGGGAGGCGGTACCCGAATTTTTGCGCGGACGCCTGGAGCGACCGACCCCACGGGTCGAGTTGGGCCTGGCCCTGCGGGGGACCGCCACGGCCATGATCGACTTGTCCGACGGATTGGCGGCAGACCTCGGGCATATCCTGGCGGCGAGCGGCGTCGGCGCCGAGATCCGGCTCCCGGACCTTCCCCTCTCCCGAGCGGTAAGGGATCGGTTAGCGGCGGACCCGGATTGGGGGTTACCCCTGGCGGCGGGGGACGACTACGAGCTCTGCTTCTGCGTTCCCGAGCAAAAGCGCGCACGGATTACGGCCTTGGCGGAACGGCTCGGTATTCGGATCCAGGCCGTGGGCCGGGTACAACCGGAGATAGGGCTGCGATGTCTGCTGGGAGACGGGTCGATCTGGGACCCGGGACAATCGGGCTACGACCATTTTCCAGATGCAGACTGAGGGGATGCGCGCTAAAGATCAGGGCCTGCCGAGTCGTGCCTGGTGGCGTCGGCCCCATTATTGGCTGGCCTACGGTTTGGGTGCGGGGCGCTTCCCCTGGGCGCCCGGGACGGTTGGAACCCTCGCCGCCATTCCCCTCTATCTGCTGTTGCGACCCCTGCCCGTCGTCTGGTATCTGGCCGCACTCCTGCTGATGTTCCTCATCGGGGTCTGGGCCTGCGGCAAGACGGCGCAGGAGCTGCAGGCATCGGACCCCGCCAGCATCGTCTGGGACGAGATGCTGGGGTTCTTGCTGGCCATGACTGCGACACCGCCGGGGTGGTCGTGGCTCCTGGCGGGATTCATCCTGTTCCGTTGCTTCGACATCCTCAAGCCCTGGCCCATCGGCGCGCTGGACAAACAGGTGTCGGGTGGGCTCGGGATCATGCTCGACGACGTTGCCGCCGGGGCCATGACCTGCCTGCTGCTGCAAGCGGCGGTGCGGATTTTTTGAACCGCAGAGACGCTGAGGACACAGAGAAAACGATAAACCCGCCTGGTTATCAGCCTCTCAGGTGAACGAGGAGACGGTAGTGGTTAATATCTAAGTTGGAACATGACCAACAGCTGGCCGCTATGCTCCCTCTCCCTCTAGGGAGAGGGTTGGGGAGAGGGGATCAAAAAGATGAATCTCTCTACTTTAACACTTATGAATTTACCACTACCCGAGGAGACTTTATGCCTCAATATTACTATCTGCTTTTCTACACCATCCTTGCGATAGTAGTAAATAATACTACTATAGGGTAAGGAGGTGCCTATCATGGCCAATGTCGAAAAAGTCAGTATTGCGCTGACACCGGAAATGCTTGCCGTCGTGCGCGAGGTCGTGGCGAGCGGCGAATACGCCAGCAGCAGCGAGGTCGTGCGCGAAGCGTTACGCGACTGGAAACTGAGGCGCTCTTTGCACCAGCAGGAAGCCGACGAGCTGCGTCGTCTATGGAACGAGGGTCTGGACAGCGGCCCCAGCCGTTTTGCGGATATGGCTGAAATAAAAGCCGAAGCCCGACAGCGGCTTGATAAAACGCAAGCAGACGCATAACAACCCACCCCCGTGAGGGACCATGCCGGAGATCAAACGAACGGCGAAGGCTGATTGAGAACGCCCCCTAGGCGCAATATTTGTTCCGTTGGTGTTGATTCATATGTGGTGGTGATTCATATGCTTACGCGCATGGAATTGGTTCGCCAAAGGCGAGGATGTAACCATTATTATCACAGATATAGAACTCACGCATGCCGTACCAGGTATCTGCCAATTCTTTTTCTATCCTTACCTTGTCTTTGATCTTGTCATAAAAAGACTCGACGTTTTCCATATCGATATACAGGGAAACAGAGGCCCCGATATCCATTGTTGAGAAAGCAGGAACATCTTTCCTATACTCATCCTGGCGCATGAACATCACAAATACTTCATCACGATGCACCACCGCATAGGCATATTTCCTACCTGCCTGCAATTCCGCTTCCATAATCCGCTCATTCTCCGGTACAACCAGGTCCGGAGAAAAGCCTAATAGGTCGACGTAAAAGCGGATCGATTCCACGACATCGGCAACCATCAAATTCGGAGTAAGCTTCTTCATCTTTGTTTCCATAACATACTCTCTTGTATGATTTTTCGTTTTAAAGCCCCGTGTCATCGGCTGAAGAAGTACTCTATCATGGGCGCTGACCTCTACGATTCGTAGGTTGATGGGCACGCTTCGCCTTCTGTGTCTCCCGACCGGGAGCCGCGATTCGGAAAGCCCGGCACCAAGATCCGAGTCCGAGGCCGTCTGGATGGACCGGCTTCGCTTTGCCCATCCTACGGGCTGATCCGCGTAACCCCTGGTTTTTCCGATACTTAAAGAGCCCGACATGCCCAACCCCACGCAACCGGACGGGGAAATGATGGAGAAAAGCAAGGATGCCGGCCGCTCATGGCTGGATGCCCTGGCGGTGTATCTCAATCCCCGCGTGGTCGCGATGTTGTTGCTGGGCTTCTCGGCCGGTCTGCCGCTGCTGTTGGTGTTCGGGACCCTCTCCGCCTGGCTGCGCGAGGCGGGTGTCGACCGCAGCACCATCGGCCACATCTCCTGGGTGGCGACCCTGTATGCCCTGAAATTCGTCTGGGCACCGCTCGTGGACCGGATCCCGGTGCCCCTGCTCAGCCGGCGCTTGGGACAGCGTCGGGGCTGGATGCTGCTGGCGCAGATAGGGGTGATCGCCGGGTTGCTGCTGATGGCAACCAACGACCCCAATCAGACCCTGGGCATGCTGGTGGCGGCGGCCCTGCTGGTAGCCTTCGCGTCGGCCACTCAGGATATCGCCATCGACGCCTGGCGCATCGAGGCGGTGGCGGTGGACCTCCAGGGCGCGATGGCCGCTACCTACCAGATGGGCTACCGGATCGGCATGATCATGGCCGGGGCGGGGGCCCTCTATTTCGCCGAGTATCTGTCCTGGTCCCAGTCCTACGCCATCATGGCCCTGTGCATGGGGATCGGCGTGCTTACCGTCCTGCTGATCCCCGAGCCGACCCGCAAGATCGATCGGGAGACCTGGCGCCGAGAGGAGCGGGTGGTGCGCTTCATCGAGGGCTCGGCCCACCTGTCGGATCGGAGGCGTGAGCTCAGTGCCTGGTTCATCGGCGCCATCGTTTGCCCCTTCACCGAATTCATTGCCCGCAACGGCTGGCGGGTGGCGCTGCTCATCCTGGCCTTCATCGGGGTCTTTCGCCTGTCCGATATTACCCTGAGCGTCATGGCCAACCCCTTCTATATCGACATGGGCTACAGCAAGGAAGAGATCGCCAGTGTCACCAAGGTCTTCGGCCTGATTATGACCATGGTGGGGGCGGCGCTGGGCGGAGTCGTCGTGGTCCGTTTCGGCGTCATGCGCATCCTGTTGGTGGCCGCCGCTATGGTGGCCGGAACCAACCTGATCTTCGCCTGGTTGGCAACCCAGTCGGCGGATATCACCCTCCTGGCACTGGTCATCTCCGCGGACAACCTGAGTGCCGGACTCGCCGGGTCGGTGTTCATTGCCTATCTGTCTGGCCTCGCCAACCGGGCCTACACCGCCACCCAGTACGCCCTGTTCAGCTCGCTGATGCTGCTCCCGGCAAAGTTTCTCGGGGGCTTTTCCGGCGATATCGTGGACGCGACCGACTATGTCTTCTTCTTTACCTACGCGGCCATACTCGGCCTGCCGGCCATCCTGCTGGTGCTGGTGCTGATGCGGGTCAAATTACCGACAGCCTCGGCCCCCGAGTCGGCCGGCGCGGCACCGTCGCCACAGGGGACAAAAGAGGGGGCGTGATAGTTACGGCTCGCTTGGGTGGTCACCCTGCCGAGAATCCATCGCTGGGTAGTGGTAAATTTTTAAGTGGTGGACGAGCCACCCAATCGTCAGATTCTCACTGCTTTTGCCATCCTTGGCGTCTGGATTCCGGCACTCCCTATCGGAATGACGAGGCGGGGTCTCAATGCCATTAAGTTAAGAGGCCGTCTAAAAACTAACCCATTGATTTTCGGCTGGCTCCCCACGCTCCAGCGTGGGAGCAGACCTTGTCCCGACGGAGGAGGGATCTGACGCTCC
>NZ_FLUY01000846.1 GCF_900092655.1 Candidatus Thiosymbion oneisti | reverse complement strand
GGAAAATTGTGTCGTCCTGTCCCTTTGGATCTGAAAATCCAGGAATACTTTCACAGTCTCTGGAGCGTGGGAGCCAGCAGCCACGGGACCGCACGGCTAAAATCATTTCCGCCGCTGGCGGAGACCAGTATATCAACAACACCACGCGGAACCATGCATTCACCGGAAGGACCGTAGGGCGGGAAAGCGCAGCGCATCCCGCCGCAGCGCTGGGAACGCTGGCATCCTGCCGGCCAGGATTTACCGGTAAGAGGCTGTTCCGACCCGCCTCCTCCGCGGCGCGGAGCTTCCACGTCCCCACGCGGCGCGTGGGGACGAGAAGAACCTTTTATTAGAATAGCACTGCCGGGCAGCGCGAACCGCATCGATTGGTAGGGAACACAGGGCGAGCGTGTATAAATCTCCCCAAACAATTCGTGCCCATGCGTGTGCATTCTCAGGTTCCGGAGAGACCGACATGGAGCGGCGGGGATCGGCTCCGGTTCAGGATGGTTGGCACGGGGGACGTCCCCCCCAACCCAGCTTGGCGCGCAGGAGCTTGTAGTGGTCGTGTCCCTTGAGATGGAGCAGACGGGTGGGCCATGGGGCCTTGTTGATGAAGACCCGAGCGGGGGCTTTGAGCTGTGAGGCCGTGAGTCCATCGCAGGTGACCCTGACCTGGTCCCGATCCTGTTCCCCGATGCGGATTTCGATGTGGCTGTCGCCGGCAACCACCAGTGGCCGGTTGCTCAGGGTGTGGGGACAGATGGGAACCACCGCCAGCACATCCAGGGCCGGATGCAGCAGCGGGCCGCCCCCGGACAGGGCATAGGCGGTAGAGCCCGTCGGGGTGGCGACGATGATGCCGTCGGAATGCTGGGCGTTGACGAAGACGCCTTCGATATAGGTCTCGAGCTCGATCACCCGGGCCGGGTTCCACCTGTGGACCACCACATCGTTGAGGGCCAGGCAATCGTCCACCTCCGCTGCTTCGCTACTGATCCGTGCCGCCAGCATGTGGCGGGGCTCCTCTTCGTACTCGCCGGCGAGGATGCGCTCGATACTGGTTTCGATCTCTTTCGGCAACACGTCGGCCAGAAAGCCGAGGCGTCCCAGATTGATTCCCACCAGGGGCACCTGGAACTCCGCCATGGTGCGGGCGGCGTGGAGCAGGGTGCCGTCACCGCCGACCACAATCACCAGCGAACAGCACCGGCCCATCTCCCTGAGACTGACGATGTGCTCCCTGGGCGCCGCGACCTTGGCCCCGCCCACGTCGTCGAAGAAGATCTTGCGTCTCGAAGCGCGCAGGCACTTGACCAACCGGTCGAGGGTTTCCCACACCTTGGGGGCCTCGTCCTGCTTGCCGATGATGCCGATGGTCTTGAAGTTAGCCATCTATCCGTCCGGGTAGTGTATTAACTTTGTTGGTGCTGCAATTTTACTGTCTCTGAGTATAGGCAAGATTAAGAGGCTGTCTAAAAACTAACATATTGATTTTCAGCTGGCTCCCCAGGCTCCAGCGTGGGAGCAGACCTGGTCCCGACGGAGGAGGGATCTGACGCTCCAGCGTCGATTAGGTACCTCGGTAGGCTAACCGCCAACGCCTATCAGTACAGAGGAGCTAAGTCCGCTGGAGCGGACAAGACAGCGTTCCCACCTGTCTGCGTGCAGGGACGCACAGGCAGGCGCTGGAGCGTGGGAACGAGCGCAAAAATTTAAACCACAGAGGACCCAGAGAACGCAGAGCATTGGCCGCTTCCTTTCTCTGTGTGCTCTGCGTTCTCTGTGGTTCGAAATGATTGTTGCGACACCCTCGGAGGGAGAGGGGACATAGTAGCCAATGCTGTAGGTCATATTACAACTTATAAATTAACCACTACCAAACAATGCTAGGGCCCGGATCTTCTCCGCTTGCTCCTGCAGCTTTGCCAGCGCGGTCTGTTGCTCGGCGACCTTGTCACGCTCTTTTTGGACCACCGCCGGCGGCGCCTTGTCTATGAAGTTGGGGTTCGCAAGCTTCTTTTGTGTCCGTTCCAGGTCCGCCTCCAGCCTGCCGATCGCCTTGGCGAGGCGCTTGAGCTCCGCTTGCTGGTCGATGAGTCCGGCCATGGGGATGAGTATTTTCATCTCACCCACCAGGGCGATTGCGGACTCGGGGACCTGAGCGGTGGGTGACAGCGCCTGGATAGATTGGGTGCGGGCGAGGGCGTCCAGGTACTTGCGGTTGGCCGCCAGCCGTGCCAGATCCTGGTCGGAGGCGTTTTGCAGCAGGATAGGTAGGGGCCTGCCGGGCGCGATGTCCATCTCGCCCCTGATGCGCCGCACGCCCAGGACGAATTGCATAACCCACCCCAGCTCGGATTCCGCGTCCGGATCCATGAGGTCGGGGTCGGCGCTGGGGAAGGGGGCCAGCATAATGGTGTCGCCCTTGATACCGGCCAGGGGTTTGACCTGCTGCCAGATCGCTTCGGTGATAAAGGGGATGAGGGGGTGAGCGAGTCGCAGCAGGGTCTCCAGGGTCTGCACCAGGGTGCGGCGCGTGCCCCGCTTGGCCGCCGGCGCGGCCTGGGCGTCGGTGAGCACCGGCTTGGACAGCTCCAGGTACCAGTCGCAGAAGGCATTCCAGGTGAAATCGTAGATGGCCTGGGCGGCATGGTCGAAGCGGTAGCCCCGAAGCGCGTCGTTCACCGCGGTGATGGTGCCTTGCAGGCGGGAGCGAATCCAGCCGTCAGCGGCGCTGAGCCGGATGTCGTCCCCGGTGCCACTCCCAGTCAGGCCGCAATCCTCGCCTTGAGTGTTCATGAGCACATAGCGCGCGGCGTTCCACAGCTTGTTGCAGAAGTTGCGGTAGCCTTCGATCCGGCCCAGGTCGAACTTGATGTCCCGGCCGGTGGAGGCGAGTGCCGCAAAGGTGAAGCGCAAGGCGTCGGCGCCGAATCCGGGGATGCCCTGCGGGTAGTCGCGGCGGGTTAGGTCGGCGATCTTCTCGGCCAGGTGGGGCTGCATCATGCCCTGGGTGCGCTTCTCCACCAGGGACTCCAGCTCGATGCCGTCGATCAGGTCGATGGGGTCGAGCACATTGCCCTTGGATTTGGACATCTTCTCGCCGTGGGTATCCCGCACCAGCCCGTGGATGTAGACCTCGTCGAAGGGCACGTCCCCCATGAATTTGAGTCCCAGCATGATCATGCGGGCGACCCAGAAGAAGATGATGTCGAACCCGGTGACCAGCACCGAGGTGGGATAGAAGGCCTCCAGGCGTGGTGTCTGTTCCGGCCAGCCCAGGGTTGAAAAGGGCCACAGGGCGGAGCTGAACCAGGTATCGAGCACGTCCGGGTCTTGCTCGAGGGGGAAGTCGGGCGCCAGGCCGTGACGCTCACGCACCTCCTGCTCCGAGCGACCCACGTAGACATTGCCTTCCCGGTCGTACCAGGCGGGGATGCGGTGGCCCCACCAGATCTGGCGGCTGATGCACCAGTCCTGGATGTTGCGCATCCACTCGAAATAGGTGTTCTTCCAGTTGTCCGGGACAAAGCGGATGCGCCCGTCCTCTACCGCGGCGATGGCCGGGTCCGCCAGCGGCTTGATCTTGACGTACCATTGGTCGGTGAGATAAGGCTCGATGACGGCCCCCGAGCGGTCGCCCCGGGGCTGCTGAAGCCGGTGCTCCTGGGTCTGTGCCAGCAGGTCCAGGTCCGTCAGGTCGGTGAGGATGCGCTGACGGGCTACGTAGCGGTCGAGTCCGATGTAGGCGGTGGGTATGAGCTCGCCCTCCTCCGGCAGATTCGCACGGATGGACGCATCGGGGGTAAAGATATTGATGAGTCCGCCGTGGGGTTGTTCGGCGATGGCGGTCTCGTCCCGATGCCGCAGCCAGACCTCGTGGTCGTTGAAGTCGTGGGCGGGGGTGATCTTGACGCAGCCGGTGCCGAGTTCCGGGTCGGCGTGGACGTCGGCGATGATGGGGATGCGCCGGCTGGTCAGGGGTAGCTGAACGAATTCGCCGATCAGGTGGCGGTAGCGCTCGTCCTGCGGATTCACGGCCACCGCACAGTCCCCCAACATGGTCTCGGGGCGGGTGGTAGAGACCACCATGTGGCCCTGGCCGTTGGTCAAGGGATACCGCAGATCCCACAGGTGGCCGTTTTCCTCCTCGGACAGGACCTCCAGGTCCGAGACGGCGGTGTGGAGCACCGGGTCCCAGTTGACCAGGCGCTTGCCGCGGTAGATGAGTCCCTCCTCGAACAGACGCACGAAGACCTCGCGCACCGCGCCGGAGAGCCCCTCGTCCAGGGTGAAGCGCTCGTGCTCCCAGTCCAGGGACGCCCCCAGGCGCCGCAGCTGCCGGGTGATGGTGCCGCCGGATTCGGCCTTCCAGGCCCAGACCCGGTGGGTAAAGGCATCGCGGCCCAGGTCATGGCGGGTCTTCCCCTCGGCCTCGAGCAGGCGCTCGACCACCATCTGGGTCGCGATACCTGCGTGGTCAGTGCCCGCCTGCCAGAGGGTCGATTTGCCCTGCATACGGTGATAGCGGATCAGGGCGTCCATGATGGTGTCCTGAAAGGCATGGCCCATGTGCAGACTACCGGTCACGTTGGGCGGCGGGATCATGATGCAGTAGCCGCTCGCCCCGGCGCCCGGCCCGACGCTGGGCGCGCCGGCAGTGGGAGCAAAGTAGCCTTGGTCCTCCCAGGTCCGGTACCAGGTCTTCTCCAGGGTCCGGGGGTCGTAGTTCTTGTCCAGCATAGGTGGGTCTCGGAGTCATTCAGGGCGCCGTGGTAGACGGGGCATTATAGGGCACCTGCTGTCAGCTACCAGCTACCAGCTACCAGCTACCAGCTACCAGCTACCAGCTACCGGTCGCCGGCTGTCCAGGGCAACCGAATAATAATAAATAGAGGCTCTTTATGGATTCCGGACTGCCAACGATCATGGAAGGGTACCACCGGACGTTTTGGAGTGCGGCGGCAACCTC
>NZ_FLUY01000969.1 GCF_900092655.1 Candidatus Thiosymbion oneisti | reverse complement strand
TAAATCAACCACCACCAACTGGAAGTTGGTGGTATGGGGGGTCGGCTGAAGCCGATGTCAAGCTAAAGCTACTCGAGAC
>NZ_FLUY01001173.1 GCF_900092655.1 Candidatus Thiosymbion oneisti | reverse complement strand
TAAGCCGCTGGAGCTGACCGATGGACTCGGGTAGCCCCGAGAGCTGGTTACCACCGAGATCAAATCTGGTGAGCCGCCGGAGCTGACCGATGGACTCGGGTAGCTCCGAAAACCGGTTGTATCTGAGATCAAATCTGGTGAGCTGCCGGAGCTGACCGACGGACTCAGGCAAATTCGAGAGCTGGTTGTATCTGAGATCAAGGCTGGTAAGCTGCTGGAGCTGACCGATGGATTCGGGCAACTCCGAGATAAAGTTGTACCTGAGATCAAGGTGAGTGAGCCGGTGGAGCTGACCAATGGATTCGGGCAACTTCGAGAGCCGGTTGTAGCGTAGATCAAGGTGAGTGAGTTGCTCTAACCGCCAGAGTGAATCCGGAATCCGGTCTTGCAGTGCCCCGATCAAGCTGAGCCAAAGGATGCCTCGCTGCTCGATTTCGGAAAAGAAATCGATATCGCTACGCATGTCCTCCCGTAGGATCTGCAACCCAAAGATGGTGCGATCTTCGAGCTGGTCACCGAGTCGCTGCCACTGCAAAGTGTCGATAATCAGCGGCGGCAACGGCACATTCGGTAATTGCCGAATCGGGTTGCGGCAGATGTTCAGATAGGTCAACCCGGCGAGCCGTTTTATCTCCCTGGGCAGAGATTCCAGGCTATGGCCGGAAAGGTCGATTGAGCGCAACGCCGGTCGCTTCGAGTTACCATTGGGATCAAGTGCTGCTGACAGATCCGGCAATGCCGACAGCCAAACGCGCAATTTGTTGAAGGATAGATCCAGATGTTCGGTCCCGTCGGCGCGGGCCTGGTCGATGTGTTGGCGGATTCGTTGCAAGAGGTCCATAGCGGTCGGTTGTCTGGTGTTGGTAATCGGGTGCCGCGCGGATAGTCATGCGGCCAGTCATAGAATTTTAGGTTCTTTATGGATTCCGGACTGCTTTGGAGTGTGCCGGCAAAGCGGCGCGGCCGCATCGAACCTCAGCCACGGGGGATACCAGCGGCATCGGCCGGGAATCCGAGCGCTTAGGTTCCACCCGCGCCGCGGCGACGGCGCTTTCCCCTGGCCGCAATACCTTTGCGGGGGACGGATACGTTGCCAAATCCAAAGCGGCGGCAGGATGGTGCCACTTGGCCGATCCCCGGCTTATGCCTCGCGCTGTCGGTTCCGGTAAGCATC
>NZ_FLUY01000844.1 GCF_900092655.1 Candidatus Thiosymbion oneisti | reverse complement strand
TGAGGTTGCCGCCGCACTCCAAAACGTCCGGTGGTACCCTTCCATGATCGTTGGCAGTCCGGAATCCATAAAGAGCCT